>DIDE01000073.1 GCA_002417975.1 Eggerthellaceae bacterium UBA5808 | reverse complement strand
GAAGACGCAAACCTGCGCTCAAGCCTTGATACTATCGTCAATACGGTGCATATGGACGACACCGCGCAATCCGCATCAATAGGTAACGGTCCCGAAGGGCCTTCGCTTGTTTTAACAGAGTCAACCGATACAGCCGCATACGAAACGCGTATCTACAACTATCAAGGCGCCATTGTCGAAGAGTACGCACCAAGCGGGACGGCATTGAGCCCCGATCGTGCAACTAAACTTGAAACAAACACGCTGTTCAACGTTGATCTTTCTGACAATTCATCGCTCATCACTATTCATACCGATGCAGGATGGGCTACCGTCGCTCTTCGCAGTTCTCAGGAGGCGATAACACAATGAGCGCTCCTTTTACACCAGAACGCACTTCTGCTGACAATCGTTTTCAACGTCGTCACCAACGGAAAGCAGCCGACGAGCGCGCTCTTATTATCGAAATGATCGCCGTCCTTTTCTTCGTTGCCCTCTGCGTTGCTGTCGTTATCCAACTATTCGCACAAAGTGCCAGTGACTGCCGTTCAGCTCACGATACATCGTGTGCTACGCGACTCGCCCGTTGCGATGCTGAACAATTTAATGTATCGCCAGATATAACAACAGGAGTTTCCTATTTTGACGTTGACGGCAACCCCTCCGACACACCGTCATATTGGACGCTTACACGGACAGTAACACCAGAACAAACCGAGGTAGGTACGATATACCACGCCACGGTCCATCTGTTGTCGACCCAAGGCACAACGTATGATCTTTCGACTGCATGCTACAAATCCAACGGAGAGGAGGAAACGCTATGATGCACGAACGTTCGCTTTCCTCTCATGGAGGCATTCTATCCGTATTAACCCTGATCTCTGTCGTGTGTCTGGCAGTACTCGCCGTGTTATCGCTTACCTATGCTCACGATGCATCGACTGCAGCACAACGACAACGAGATACCGTCGTCGCATCTTATCAAAACGAAACCGACGCTCAGACCTGGCTCGCATCGGTCGATGCATCGCTCAAATCACAAGGAAGCTCTTCCTCTGCAGAAGGAGGTTCCTCTTCTGTAGGTGAGACCATTGCACGCACAACCGATGCGACCTATGCTGCAGATAGTAATCGCGTAAGCAAAACATTTGTGAATGGTCCAGTTTCTCTTACTGCATCACTCTCTTTGCACGGATCAACCTACCAAATTGAGTCATGGAACACAGCGTCAACCACTGATACTAACGAGCATGTCACGCTATGGAGTGGGGCAAATAATGCTCAATAACAGCCAAGCTAATCTCTGAAACGACAGGAGCACATCATGGATGTAAAGACATTACTCGCACAGATGATGGAACAACAGGTTTCCGATATTTTTGTTATCGCAGGGCTTCCGCTTACCTATGCGGCAGGTGGACAACATGTGCGTCTTGATACCCCAGCATTTACCCCTGACGATACCGCTCATTTTGTCGAAGACCTCTACGCTATCGCACGACGCGATAGTACCCCTTTTATACAAAGCGGTAACCATGACGATGATTTTTCGTTTTCTATAGCTGGCATGGGACGTTTCCGCGCAAACATCTTCCGTCAACGCGGATCATATAGCGCAGTTATTCGTCTGATTCCCTTTCAGCTGCCTGATCCAGAGGCCTTACATATCCCACCACAAGTTATGAAACTCGCCGAGCTCAATAAAGGTCTTGTCTTAGTTACCGGACCTTCGGGAGCAGGAAAAACAACAACGCTTGCATGCCTTATCGATCGCATTAACCATACGCGCAGTGGTCATATTATTACGATGGAAGATCCAATCGAATATATACATCGACACGGAACGTGCATCGTCACACAGCGTGAGATACCAACTGATGTGGCCACCTACCCCGAGGCACTCAATTCGGCAATGCGCGAGGATCCCGACATTCTGTTACTTGGCGAAATGCGATCAGCTGAAACCGTATCGACAGCAGTCTCTGCTGCGGAAATGGCACAGCTTATCTTCTCAACCTTGCATACAATGGGAGCAGCCAGTACGATTGACCGTATCATTGATACGTACCCCGCCACACAGCAGCACCAGGCACGTTTGCAACTTTCGATGACGTTGCAAGCAATCGTTAGTCAACAACTCATTCCTACTGCAGACAATAAAGGAATGATTCCTGCATTCGAAATCATGGTTTGCAATTCTGCAATTCGAACCTTAATTCGCGATGCAAAAACGCATCAGATTGATTCGGCAATTGCCTCAGGAAAAGCCGAAGGAATGCAGACTATGGATCAAAGCCTTTTCAATCTATGCACGGCAGGACTTATTACCCAATCAGCAGCATTGCAATACAGTTCTCATCAGTCAGCGCTTGAGCATCGATTTGCAGCTGGCCAAGACGAATAAAATATTGTTTATTTCGTAATGGCATGCCTACGGAAGCTATCCGTACGTATGCCATTACGGCAGCAGGTACGTACAGCGCAGCAAATTCATACGGATAGTATGAAGCAAACAGACTACATAGTTTAGACGTTCGTGCACGTATGTAGTCTAAGCACAGACGCATAACTTAAACGGTTGTGTAACACCTATACGTTTACGGCAGTAGTCTAAGAATTACGACGCGCTCAAAAACGATTACGCATAATATGGATGCCTCCAGGTAGCTGATGAACCTTAAAAGGAGCCCCAGCTATGTTCAACGTACCCGTAAACGTTCCATATAGACGATATACCTGTACGCACACAATCCCATAGTTCCCTTGAATTGGCTGCTCGCATTGAGGAGTGAACATAAGCGATACGTCATCATGCTCACTCGTTACCGTCCAAGGAGACATCAGCTCTTTGCGGTGTCTATACGACATAGTTGATGCAATATCCTGACCTCGCTCCGGAATCGTAAATTTTGCAGGTCCAAGTTTTGACCCAACTCCATCGAGGAACGCCATATTGGACGACGCTGGCGTATCATCACCAAACCCGTAGCTTATAGTGAAACCGCATCTACGAGAATCCGTCTGATCACCCTGAGCACCATCCTGCCACCCCTGGGCATAGCCCCAGTAGCACGTTGTCTCATGCTCCCAGACACCTCGTCCCCAATCAAACAAACCGAACGACCGGTCAGCGCTGAATCCATGGACAAGTAAACCTAAGCGCACCGTTCCCTCTGCGCGCATGGCAAGAAGCTTACGTGTGTAATAAAACGATTGTGGATCCCATTTATAAGGAATTATCGAAACGGACGAATCGCTATCGTCCTGCTCGATCGTCGCTTCGAATAGCAAAGGATCGCCACCACGAAAACGTTTGAATGCTACGCTGAGCGAACGTACACCATCCTTTGCCTCAAAAGAAAATGTTACACGACGATCTTTATAGTAGACATTTCCGGTTTGGGAATTTGCCGGAAGGCGAAAGTGCCCCAGTGGTAACGGCGTTACTTCTGAGTTTGCATAGAATGTTCCCGTTGCTGTATCAGCCAACGAAACATAGAGAATACCCGCATAGCCAAGATCACCAATTGCTACGACAATAACGTACCGGTCATCGTTGACAAGGTAGTAATCCCATTCCTTAATTCTTAGAGGAGACACAGGGATGCGCGAGCGATCGTAGCGCAAATACGGCTCTGTCGCATAACCCGTCTGCGACAAACGGCCTCGATCATCATGCAGGAATCCAGGCTTAGTAATGTGAGCCTCTTTCATTGCGCGATCCCCCCCGTTCCTCTTTATCACCTATTGAACGGCACCATATACGTATCTCTATGCATCAACCGTTCAACGTGCGATTATCTGGCTACTCATTGAACGGTACCATATACCTGCCCCCATGCATGACCTGTTAACGAAGAGTTAAGTTGATCGCATAGCCGTTGTCGATTGTATCTGCCTGGTGGAAGCAGCGAAACAATCTCAAGCAGATCAAGCGGAAGGTCATACGTTTCGGCCACCATAATCACATCAAGACGCCGCACAAATTTATCGTGCTCATAAAGTTTATCAACTACACGCTGAAGCTGCCCATAATCAGGACTACGATCTATATTCGAAGTAGGTGCAAAACGAGTCACACTATCAACGCCTTCCCGTTATCGAATCGCATCCGTTCCGTCGGTCGCTGCCACTAATGCTCCTGTATAGGAAGCACGCGCTGCTCCTACAGCACGTAGGAATTGAGCACCCGCATCTCGCAGACGCATGCCTGCTTGAATCATCGTATCAGGACAGTAAAACGGGTTATCATCGGTTGGTTCATCTTGACGAGGATCGACACGTGTCACATCAAGCTGGATCATAATTGGTAACTGAGTCGCGTGTGTCATACGCTCAACAACAGCAGCTATACGATCAAGAGGCGCAGCAATACGTATGCCAGCAACATCAGCTTCATATTCATCCATCACGTCGCATGCTTCTTCGATGCTTTGTTCACGTCCGCGAAGGTTACCTTTGCCATCAACAACAACCGAAGCGAACAGAGGTCTATCGGTTACCATCCGCGCGCCCATGCAAGCACAACGAACATCTTCGACACTCATAAGGTCATTGAATAAAAATGCATCAACACCTTCATCGCCAAATGCACGTATTGCATCTGCATATTGATTGCGATTCTGTAAAAGCGACGCTCGACTCGACGGGTCAATAGGAAGACGAGTAGGACCAATCTGCGCAATTACATGCTGAGGATTACGGTCTTGAACAAGAGCAAGCGCTTGTGCAGATAGATCCTCTGCACGATCTTCCATACGTTCATGAGAAAGACGCGCACGCGTTATACCCTCTGTCGGTGTCACCAGGCATTGAGCACCCGCAGAACTTTCGAGTTTAGTAACTTCGGAAACCGCTTCTGGATCGACAACATCAATCATCTCGAGCGGAGTTCCCTCTTTTACTCCCCGCTGATATAGCGCTGCCTCTGGGGATGCAGAAAGGACCAACATGTCCTGATGAAATCGCATCTGAATATCGGGCATGAATTTCCTCCAATCACGGAGCATTATATGTACCCCACTGAATTATTCGTATTCATTATAGACGAACAAAGCGTACGTCAATACAACAGGTCATGCCAAAGATATGCATGTGCATCGCTTGAACAGCAGATCTCTTTTCAAACGAGCAATACAAGAGATTGACGAGCGAACATATGAGCCACACCGTATCGAGCAGGCATAGCGAATATCACTGAATCGGGCAAACATACGAACATTACAAACACCACTGCGCTGAATAAATGTGCGGCCGCCACTAAGGAAAATGCACAAGCATAGCGGACACAGCCGCACTAAGTAATGTCGAGTACTGGGCTGAATAAATATACGAATGTCACTGCGCTGAGCACGCACGATACGTAAACGACGATACGGTTCCGACCATCTGTCGGAACGGTTACATAATTAGCCTCATATTCACAAAACATGCACTCCCTAGTCAAAGTATCTGCACTACTATCGCGTATACTTTGACTTGTCAAACGATAGGTCCCCTCCTAAAGTTTGGTCCATCTGTTCCCCTTACAGATGGCATATGATGTGTAAACATCATTTCCCTCCTTGTAGACCCGGGAACACTTCCTCCCCTTAGAAGTCCCCGGGTCGCTCTTTTTTACATCACATTTAAATAGTGATACTGAACAGCCATTGATCTTGATGATCTTGATGAGCTTGATGATCTTGATGAACTTGATGAGCTTGATGAACTTGATGAGCTTGATGATCTTGATGATCTTGATGAACTTGATGAGCTTGATACCACGCTGGAAAAGCTAGGCTTTAAAACCTAAATGATCCTAGAACTATCCGCACCGCTCTCCTTATTGATGATACATATACTGCTTGTATAACGAGTAAAGCGCAAATGTAGCCGATGCCAAACAAGCAAAACGGAATGCAGCGTAAATATAACGGAATGTATATCTGTTGGCAAATAAGCGTCGAATGAAGCAGTATCGTAACAAGAATATGCCGCCTGTGCGACAGCTGTGCGACACGATGGCAAATGCAGGCCGAAACGCGCGATTTTTTCACCCACATGGTATCGGACATTTTCTGAATACTATAGATCGCGCTTCTCAACAGGTGTTATGGAGGCGTTTTACCTATTGTCTTAGGTTGCAAAACACGAATCGGCCTTCATTTGCCAGCGCATCATCCAAAGCTGCTACATTAAGGATACGTATACGTCTCAACGTCGTATTTTTTCACCAACCTGCATCCGATAGTTCTACATCGAGGAGACCTATATGCTACAGCGGTATATTTCGTCACTGGTGAGCATTCGATGGTTCTATATTGGAGCGGTTTATACGTCTCAATGCCATATTCTTTCACCAAGCTGCATCCGCTGCTGATTCATGGAAACGTATAGAATGCAAAACAATAGAACCCCTCTGCCACTCTCACTTAACGATGTCCTATTGTATCGTAAAGAAGCCTAAGACTATATATCTTTACCCAAAACGTCCTTCGACATAATCTCGTAAACGCGCATCGTGCGGATTGGAAAATATCTGTTCGGTCTTACCACTCTCAATCATCTCACCAAGATAAAAGAATGCCGTCGTATCAGCTACACGCAACGCCTGCTGCATATTGTGCGTAACGACTATCACGCTAATCCCTCGTGCTGCGAGCGATTGCATCGTGTCCTCAATAGCATGCGTAGCAATGGGATCGAGTGCAGAACAAGGTTCATCCATAAGAATCACGTCGGGATCAAGCGCAAGCGTACGAGCAATGCACAAACGCTGTTGTTGACCACCCGAAAGAGCCCGTGCATGAGAATGCAGCTTATCCTTGACCTCGTCCCAGAGAGCAGCTGATCGCAGTGATTCTTCGACAATTCCCTTTATCTTTGCTTTAGGCACACCATGCCGACGCAGAGCAAGAGCTATGTTTCCGTATATTGACATGCCAAACGGATTAGGCTGCTGGAACACCATGCCAATCCGCTGGCGCGTTGTAAACAAATCAGCATGCTGATTGATATCTTGATCGTGATACATGATCAAACCATCAACACGACAACCCGTAATTTCACGATTCATCAAATCCAAGCAACGAAGAAATGTCGACTTTCCACATCCCGACGGACCGATAAGTGCAGATATTTCTCCCGCATGAAACGTGAGAGAGACATCGCTGAGTGCTTCCTTATTACCTTGGTAATAGACACTCACATGATGTGTTGCAATGCGCTCGTCTCCTGTTGATGTATTCATCATGCAGACAATCTCCTCGAAAGAGTTCGACCAATAAAGCGCGCAACAAGGTTAAACAAAAGAATGCATACAAGCAGCACCGCAGCCGTACCATCTGAAATAGCAGTAAGAACAGGAACAACGCCTTCGGAATTGATTTTCCATATATGCACAGCAAGCGTCTCTGCGGGTCGAAAAATATTCCATGGACACGAGGGATTCGTCAGATCAAAGCAGGTGAAATCGAGGACAGGCGCCGATTGACCCGCGGTATAAATCAATGCAGCAGCCTCTCCAAATACCCGTCCAGCCGAAAGAATAATACCTGTGATAATCGCTGGCATAGCAGCTGGCAGCAAAATAAAAAGTGTTGTTTCCCAACGTGTCATACCTAATGCGAGTCCCGCATCACGCTGATCTAATGGCACGCTCTCGAGCGCCTGCTGGATAACGCGCACTAAAATCGGAACATTAAACATCGTCAACGCAAGTGCGCCCGATATGATCGAGAACCCCCACCCCATCATCAGAACAAAAAAGAGAAACCCAAACAAGCCAACAACAATCGACGGGAGCGAAGCAAGTACCTCAATCGCCATTTTTGCCACATGTACGATTACATTGTCAGGCGCATATTCGACAAGAAAAATTGCCGCCCCAAGAGCAAGAGGAACGGAAATGATCAGAGTAATTACAAGCAAATAGAACGAATTGAACAACTCTGGGCCAATGCCACCGCCCGCCTTAAACTGCTGAGGCTTTCCAAAAAGGAACGAAGGATCAAACATTTTTCCTGCACCCATAACGAGCACATACCCGATCATGATGCCAAGCAATAGACAAAGCGATGCAGCAATCGCAATGAGAACCGACGTGGCAATCCGATCTACGCGACGTGCGCGCATAGCATGGACAGTAATCGATGTCTCACGCATGGACGTTAGCCCCCTTTCGCCCTACAAGATGGACGATCGCTATAAAAACCAGCGACATTCCCATAAGGATAAGAGCAAGTGACCAAAGAGCGTCATTAGGAATCGTACCCATCGCCTCGTTTCCCATACCCATCGTTAAAATAGAAGTAAGCGTCGAAGCAGGAGTAAAGAGCGAATCAGGAATCGCTGTCGCATTTCCAATAACCATTTGCACCGCAAGAGCCTCGCCAAATGCGCGTGCCATGCCAAGAATCGTAGCAGTAAGAAGACCAGGAAGAGCACTGCGCAGCACAACATGCCATATTGTTTGCCAGCGCATGCAGCCAAGGCCATACGACCCCAAACGATACGATTGAGGAACAGCAGCTATAGCATCAACGGATAGCGAGGTGATCGTCGGAAGGATCATGACTGCAAGTACAATTGCAGCGGAGAAGATACCGTACCCTGTTCCACCAGCCCATCCTGCCGTCCAAGGAACGACAATCATAAGTCCGATCAAACCGAATACGACGGAGGGGATTCCAACGAACACCTCGATAACCGGCTGAATAACCGTACGACCGATACGCGGAATAATCTCGACAATGCAAATAGCCGATCCGATCGCAAACGGCAAAGCGAAGACACACGATAGAAGCGTCACCGCGAACGATCCAACAATCATTGGCAGAGCACCTAAGAGCGGCACTCCATTATCACCAGTTTCGTGAGGATTCCAAACATCACCGCAGAAAAATGACACAGGTGATATCCCGTCAACGATAAACGTCGTTAAGCCGTGATAGGTCACCATCACGATCAACGTCACCACAAGGGCAAAGGAGATCGCGACGCATGACCCAGTAAGACCACGGCCCAGTCGCTCGAGAGAGCGATGAGACATTACTTTAGACATAGTATTCGCACACACATCGCCTATGAAAGTTTCGAGACGGTTCCCTGTGCGTCTCGACTGACCTTCATGCCAGAAACAGGAATATAGCCGTTTTGAGTAACGAAGGATTGCTGTACGTCATCGCTCATCATATAGTCGATGAATGCTTGCGTTGTTTCATCAGGCTCATTCGAGGTATACATATGTTCATAAGCCCAGATAGTCCACGTGTTATTTTCGACGTTGGCACTTTCTGGCGCTACGTTGTCAACCTTGAGCGTTTTGATCGAATCATCAAAATATGAAAAAGCCAGATAGGATATTGCACCCGGGGTTTGCGAAATCATCTTACGTACAGTTCCCGATGAATCTTGTTCTTGAGGTTTAAATGAATCAGGCGCCTTTGTGGAACCAAGTACCGCATCTTCAAACGTAGCGCGCGTGCCCGAACCAGAAGCACGGTTAATTACCGTAATCGCCTCGTCAGCTCCGCCAACTTCTTTCCAGTTACTTACCTGACCAGTAAAGATCTTCTTTAGATCATCAAGCGAAATCGCATCAATCGATACACTCTTATTAACAACAGGACCCATACCTACAACGCATACGCGATTGTCAATAAGTGAATTCGCGTCCGATGGCTGAGAGAGCTTTGTCTCAGCAAATACATCCGAGTTTCCAATCTGCACCGCATGCTGGGAAATCTGGGTAATACCCTGTCCCGATCCACCACCTTGGATGGTGATCTGAACGCTTGAATGATCATTCATGAACTGCTCTGCAGCTGCTTCGACTAGAGGCTGGAGAGCCGTTGATCCAACAGCAGTGACACTTCCCGAGAGCGACGCAGAAGCTGCACCACTTGTTGCCGATCCGCCACTCGACGCTGAGCAGCCAGTTAAACCACATAGCGCAGCAGCAGCTGTTGCACTACCGATACATCCCAAAAACTGACGTCGTGTCATCGCACTACGTTCACGCATGATATTCCTTTCCTGTTGTTATACGGATAGACCGTCAGAACAATCGCATGTTCGATTATTACGACGGGTATCACGCTTTTGCAGGATTTATGCTACGTGAACAACTATGCGGGCAAAAGGTCACCGAGAACCTTTTACCCGCGCATGATCATGGTTTTACCAATGAGTTGCATCAATATTGCACTATCTTTACAAAGCAGCTCGTTTGCAAAGAGCGCAGCCTATCTGCCCAACATCTAACTGTAAGATAGAGCTATAGCTGCTCGCACAATGCACAACGTAAGTCGTCAGCACGATACGCATAACAACGTAGCTATTGCGCAGCATGCATGCGCGCATACATACGATTATTGGTATCGAGCCACGTTTCGACTGTTCCCGTATCAAATCCATCTTCAGGATCGATGACGAGTGCATACATTTCTTCTTCTTTGAGCACCGCATCAAGCGCATCGGTGAGTTGAATTTCTCCACCCGCACCAGGTTTTGCAGACGCAAGAAGTTCCATTACACGGGGCGAAAGTAGATAACGCCCAAACACAGTAAGATTAGATGGCGCTTGTTCCATAGGTGGCTTTTCGACCAGACGGTTGACCTTCCAAACACCATCTTCGACCTGAGCACCATCGATAACACCAAAACGACTCACCTGCTCCATCGGAACAGGAAGCACGGCAATTACATTTGCACCATCATGCTGATCGGAAATTTCTTTCATGCGAACAAGCATCTTATTATCAGGAACGATAACGTCGCCCAGCAGAACAAAAAATGGCTCATTGCCAATAACATCGTGCGCACAACGAACAGCATGGCCTAATCCAAGCGGCTCATCTTGGTAAACAAAGCTTACAGGAAGTGCACCTGCATGATGAACAGCGTCCGCACGTGCGTCCTTACCACGAGAACGTAGCGTGGCTTCAAGCGCAGGTGATGGACTAAAGTGATCCTCGATAGCCTTCTTTTCGCGGCTGTTGATAATTACAACCTCGTCTGCGCCAGACGCCAACCCCTCTTCAACAACGTATTGAATAACGGGACGGTCAACAACCATAAGCATTTCCTTAGGCACCGCTTTTGTCGCTGGCAAAAAGCGCGAACCCATACCTGCTGCAGGTATCAATGCTTTCATAGAATTCCTTTCGACTGTTCAAAAAGCAGCGGCCTCCCCTGAGTATTCCATGGGAAACCGCATTGCATTCAACAACGTACACTACGCGTCAAACATCATGTTCAAACCTTGTACATGATACCGATTCATCAAGCAAAGGTGGTTCCACTGCATAGAAGAATCATAGGATGAAACAATTCAGTGTGAGCGCCTATGCACGATCAGATGCATTATTCTTTTCGGCATCAATCTTCTTAAGGGATTCTTCCATGACCGCCATTTGAGCTTCGGTCCGTTTAAGTTTAACCGTCATATAGATTACGTATACCACCAAAGCACACCACATCAAAGCATAAGCCGCAATGACAAATGGCGCCGAGGGAAGAATAGTCGCATAGATTTGTTCGAGTACAGTATTCACGAATTTCTCCTAATCATCCAAGCGTTCTTTAAGTGCTTCAAGCCGAACATCCAATTGAGCGCAGCGCAGGCGCAAACGATATACACCAAACGCAATGCAAAACATGCCGAACATTGCGAGCAGCAACGGGATAAGCATATCCGGAGAAAGCCCAGAATCACTGCGGAATATCGTTGGATGTACTCCTGATGGAACCAGCCGTGTAATCATGAAACAAATGGGAACATCAACAAACGTCACAATACTGAATACGCTTGCATACGTTGCACGACGCTCGGGATCATCAACCGCTGCACGCAAAATAAAATAGCCAAACACAAGAAGCATTAGGATAAAATACGTCGTTAAACGCGGCTCCCACGTCCACCATACGCCCCATTCAAAACGCTCCCACATTTCGCCTGAGCACATAACCATGATGACAAATACGAGAGCAATTTCGGAAGCAACACGACCACGCATATCGTAACATGCACGATGCGTCATCAAAAACCGAATGCCGTAGAACGCTGCCACACCTATAGCTACAAAACTCGTGATGGCAACAGGCATATGAAAGTAGAAAATCTTCTGAGAAAACAGCAGTTGGTTGGAAACCATCTGATCACCAATCAGCTCAGTCCCATCAACAGCAGCTCCATTAACTGGAGCAGCAAGCGTAAACGCAAGAATAAAACCTAATGTCGAAAGGATTGCACCAATCCCTAAGATAAGAGGCGCATAACGATCACACCGCGCACCTGCGGATTCCCTTGCACGTTTCATCTGTTGTGTCATAAACGTTCCTTCGTTCCGTTCATTCTAAAAACCTACGTTCTAACCCAGATCGTATATCTTACCTAGCTCATACGCTTGACATCACTCACTATGCGTTGCAAATCATACGCTGTACGGTAGTTCAATCTTGCTGAAGCTCAATCACATAGACAATCCGTCACTCACAAGCAATTTATCGTTAAGCGCTAACGACAAAATCGTAGAGCACCCATGATAAAAGAAGCATTACGACATCATATCCCCCCGCGAGCAAAAGCGCGTTCATATAGATTGCCTCAACATCTCCACCAACAAGCGCAACAGTTGTAGCTGATACACATGCGTAGAGAAGTGGAAAAATCAGCGGGATAAACAAGACCGCCAACAATACATCCTTGCCACGCGTGTTGACCGTAATTGTCGAAAGCAACGTTCCAATGCCAGCAATGCCAACAGTTCCTATAAGTAAAGGTGTAATAATCAAAGGCCACGTATCAGCCGGAGACGTCGATAAAAAGAAAAAGGCAAACAGCGGCACCGTAATTAATTCGACCACAATCATAAAAAGAAAATTGCTCGTAGCCTTCGCAAGAAAGATCACACTACGATCCAGAGGAACAAGAAGAAGGCCATCAAGACAGCCATTTTCTTTTTCATGGGCAAATGACCTATTAAGTCCCAACAATGAGGTAAATATAATAACAGCCCACAGTAGGCCACCACTCATCTGCAAAATATCAAAGGAATGGCTCGTCTGTGAAAGAGCTGCGCCATACACAACCAGTACCAAAAGCGCATACATTCCCATTGAGGTCAGCATCTCACGGGTGCGAAATTCGCGCCTAAGATCTTTACCCAAAAGTGTACGATACTGCTGCCATGTAGAAGGTGTCTGTATCTCAATAGCCATTACGACACCCCCATCCCGACAGTGCGGCGATACAAATCAGAAAAACTATCCCGGTCTAAATCTTCCCGAGAAGAAAAATACACTCTGCGACCGCGCGCCATCACAAGCGCATGCGTACATGCAGCAAGACCTTTGTCGAGATCATGACTTACCATCACAAACGTTCGATCAGCACGAACAGATGCTATAAGCTCATCAAACACTTCGACGGCATGAGGATCAAGTCCCGAATAAGGTTCATCCAAAAAAACGATATCAGGATCGTTGATGAGCGCACGAGCAATGCTCAATCGTTGTGTCATCCCGCGTGAAAATGTACGCGCAAGATCGAGACGACGATGAGAAAGCTCAACGGCATCGAGCATATCAGCAACTCGCTGTTCGGGGTGAACAACACCATACAAACGTGCCGCAATCATAAGGTTTTCTTCGGCGCTCAAATCTCCGTAGAGCATCGATTGATGCGAAATAAAACCAATATGTCTACGAGCCTGGTCAGGATGCTCTTTGATATCTATACCGAGCAGTTCAATTGATCCCGCAGAAGGACGAGATAACGTCGAAAGCATACGGAGCAACGTCGTTTTGCCAGCACCATTAGGGCCAAAGATCGACAAAAAAGCTCCACGCGGCAGATCGAAATCCATATGATCAACCGCATGACGGTTTCCAAAAGTTTTTGACACATCTTTAAGACGGAGAGCATAGCGACATGCACCTTGCGTATCTACCTGCGTATTGGACGCACTTAGCCTATCGCTGCGCATGACTTAACCCCCTCTATTGTTCGATGCGTTTGCGCTTGCCCAAAGCAGCAACCGCAATACCGACTATCAACATTATAAAGCCGGCCCATACAAAACCGATAAGCGGATTAACACGCACATCCATGCTGAAGGCATGCGAAGCATTTGATCCTTTATACACAACAAAGAGATCTTCGTCAGGGAAGCTCAACACACCAGCGACTTCTTTGGTCTGCTGAGTTGTCTTGACCAGCTGAACAGCAGGATCAATATGCCCACAGAAATTATCACCACGATATACATCAAAGCCAACGCTATAGGTTACTTGGCCCGTTTGCTCATTATCGTCGATAGCATTATCGGTATAGTACAGCGTGTAATCTTGAATTTGGAATGTATCTGCCGTATCCGATTCTTCATCGTACGAAATATAATCCGTCTTTTCAGTCACAAACATTGCCGAGCCAATAAGGCCTATTAAGATAACGGCAATACTAATATGTGTAATGTAACCACCATATGTCGACGCATGCGAACGAATCATACGGAAAAAGGCAAGAACTGGATTCATCGAATGTTTGCTCGCCCATGCAGACGTCTTACGTCCAATAAGGAACAACGTATTAAAGAAGATCAACGAAGCAACAGCAAAGCCAACAAGCGCAAGGCCCTTGTAGTACCACTCAGGTCCTTCGGATGCCAGACCAGATCCGTTCGATCCACCAGCCGCAATCGTCGCATCGTAACAAGGAAATAAATACGTAAAGGAATAAATAGCAAGAATGACAAAAAGCACCCCTGCAGCAATAGCAGGAATACGCGCCTTTTTTAAGAAAGCAGCCTTATCGGTTTTGCCCCATCCAAGCAACGGGCACACTGCCAGTACCATACAGTAGAGAACACCGAGCGGGCGAGCAATTGCATTATATGTACCTGACGACAACGACTTACCACCATACGGTAACCATTGAGGCAATGCCGATGCAACAGTGAGGTATAAAAGCAAAAACGCAAATACAACCATAAGCACATTGTTAAAATAATACGCCGCATCACGTGAGATAAACGAATCAACAGCCTCAATATGATCAGGTGCAAAACTCTTGCGACGAATAAGCAAGCCAATGATTCCTGCCAAGAGTGAGCATATAATCAATGCGCCAAGAAGCCCCGACGAAACATTATCAGCACTAAAGGCATGTACTGATTGAACGATGCCCGAACGCGTAATAAAGGTCGCCGTTACCACAAATGCAAACGCAAGGCAGGCGCACATGATGCTCCATCGTTTGAAAGCACCACGACGACGATAGATCGTAAAACTATGAATGAGTGCAAGACCAACAAGCCAGGGCAGCAAACTTGCATTTTCGACAGCATCCCAGCCCCAATAACCGCCCCATCCTAGTACGACATAGGCCCATACCGCTCCGAGTCCAATACCGATGCTTAAGAACCACCATGCCACCATCGTATAGCGCTGGCAACGAACGACCCAGGTATCACTCGAATTATTAGAGATGAGTGCAGCAATTGCATAAGCAAAAGGAATAGTAAACCCAGCATATCCAATAAAAAGCGCAGGCGGATGAACGGCCATTGCCCAATGCTCAAGCAAAGAATTCATGCCCCATAGTGCAGCATTACCCGTTAATGAACCATCAGCAGCAAAATACGACGCAGCCATAGCGACAAAGGGAGAATTATCTTCGGAAAAAAGTAGAATGCCAACAAATCCAGCCAGGACTAATTGAGCAATGACCAGCGCAATCGAATCAAGTTGATCAAGGCGCTTAAGACCTCGAAGCGCTACAACAGAGTTAAATATCGAAATGAGCCATGCCCAGAACAGAAGGGACCCCTCGCGACCCTCCCATAAACCCGAAATACGATAGAGCGTACCGAGTAATCCCGTTTGACGGCTCTGATTTTGGACGACATATTGAATGCTTTGATCGCCAACAAGAAAACAGTAGATCAAAAGGCCGCAGCAC
>DIDE01000120.1 GCA_002417975.1 Eggerthellaceae bacterium UBA5808 | reverse complement strand
CTATACGGTCAGGATAAATCGTACCTTGAGCTAAATATTTCACACCGTCAAGCTTTTGAGCAACAGCAAAAAACTCTCTCCAAAATTGCGTACCGATAATACGACGCTTTTCCTCCGGCTCAGATACTCCTTTGAGAAGCTCGGCATAGCGGTCTTCTGCGTGAACATGAATGAAAGGCATCTTAAACTGTCTCCGAAAGACTTCTTCAACTAACTCTGGCTCACCCTTGCGCAACATCCCATGGTTCACAAAAACACAGGTTAGTTGGTCGCCAATCGCACGATGGACAATAGCTGCAGTCACGGCAGAATCAACGCCACCAGAAAGAGCTAATATTACTCTCCCATCACCAACTTTTCTACGAATCGCACTGACCTTTTCATCAATAATACTCTCCATTGTCCACGTAGGGCTAAGGTGACAAACCTTAAAGAGAAAGTTCTTAAGGATACGTTGTCCATACTCGGTATGGAGCACTTCAGGATGGAACTGTGTAGCAAAAAACTGCTTTTCTGGATACTCCATTGCAGCAATTGGACATGTTTCAGTACGCGCGGTTACTGTAAAACCCTTAGGTGCAAAAGAAACAGAATCTCGATGGCTCATCCACACGGTTTGCTGAGCAGGAGTTCCGTCAAACAAACGTGAAGATGCAGCATCGTTGAGCGTAAGCTTGGCAGGTCCGTATTCTCCGACATCGGTCTGAGGAACTGATCCTCCCAAAGAGACAGCCATTGCTTGCATGCCATAGCAAAAACCGAGTACTGGTACGCCGGTATTAAATAGGGCAGGATTGATTTTAGGCGCATTGTCTGCATAAACGCTTGCTGGGCCGCCACTTAAAATGATTGCTGACGGCTTTTTTGCTTTGAGATCAGCAGGGTCGATGTCAAAAGGTACGATCTCCGAAAATACACCGAGATCGCGTACGCGCCGTGCGATCAATTGACCGTATTGCGCTCCAAAATCGATGACGATGACTTTCTGATCGGGAATCGTTGCTGCGTTCACGTAGATCTCCTCCTGTGTTCCGCCCATAAGTTTGAACTAAATCATACTCGTAATCATATCGTTGAGATGATGACTTAGTGACGACTTCATTACTGTTACATGGAATTATTTGACCGCATAATGATCTAAGGAGCGCTTGCGATACAATGCGTCCATTGCCAAAAGGCATATTGTAAGGCGTTATTGATTTATAAGATAAGGATGGTTTCATGCTCATCGAAGCTCTTAAGGCCCTAGTTCTTGGAATAGTCGAAGGCGTTACTGAATGGCTTCCAATTTCTTCGACGGGGCATATGATCCTCGTTGATGAATTTCTTAAACTCAACGTTTCTGAACAGTTCTTGGCGCTTTTCTTGGTTGTTATACAACTTGGTGCCATCTTGGCAGTTGTTATCCTTTATTTTCATAAGCTCAATCCATTTTCACGCACAAAAACTTCCGTAGAACGGCGAGGAACGTGGCGTCTGTGGGGAATGGTTGCTATTGGATGCATTCCTGCCGCAGTTATAGGAATGATATTTGACGATTGGGTCCATGATCATCTGTATAACGGTGTGGTCGTTGCTTCGATGCTTATTATCTATGGTGTTGTATTCATTATTATGGAGCATCACAATAGGCAGCTGCTTAAAAGTAGCATGGCAGTAATGGGCGGAAGACATGGTGGTTTGCATCCTGTAATAGATGCAGATCAGAATGTTCCTTCGCGCGGTCGCCATGCACGTCCATCGGTTCAAGCCACCCGTCCGACTCACCATGCAGCGTCAATGCAGGAAGTTGCTCCAGCAAATAGCATGATGACGGTTGCATCGCATGCTGCTAATCCATCAGCTGTCGCATCAGATGAAGCACTTACTGTTAAAGAAGAGGCAGAGCGCAGTTTATTCCGCATCAATAGTGTTGACGAAATCGATCCAAAAGCTGCTTTAAAGATCGGCCTTTTTCAAGTACTTGCAATCATCCCTGGTACAAGCCGTAGTGGTGCGACGATCATCGGAGGTATGCTTTCGGGATGCTCGCGTGTAGCATCTGCTGAGTTTACGTTCTTCCTCGCGATTCCTATCATGCTTGGATGGGGCTTGGTCAAGACAGCTAAATTTATAATGAATGGCCTGGTTATGTCGTCGACCGAAATCGTCGTACTGATTGTTGGCGTTGTGTCTGCATTCGTAGTATCGGTGCTCTCCATTAAATTCCTAATGGGATACATTAAAAAGAACGACTTTACTGTGTTCGGCTGGTATCGCATTATTCTTGGTATCGTTGTCCTGGGCTATTTTGGTGGCAAGTTCATCGGCCTGTTTTAAACACGATTCCAACTGCTTCTTGTACGGAATAGATATTTCGACGTATACCTGTTTTCATAATGTAAGCGAAAGCAACGACGTCTGCAGCATAGCTACTTCCGCAGATGACTGTTTTTTGTGCGATAGGTACGCTTGATTATGGGAATCGAATAACTTCTGATGCTTTCGCGTGGTAAAGCGTCTCTCGTTTGGTATGATGCATACAGTTTATTCATCGATCATCATCACGAGAGGAGTTGCGATGTCGGAAACCGACGAGTCGTTCAATCAGATTCAACAGCATCGTGAGCGCATAGACGAAATCGACCAGAAATTGGTTGCGTTGCTCAACGAGCGCGCAAAGCATTCGCTGGCTATTCGGGCGCTGAAGCCCGGCGCGCATATGGGACTATATGATCCTAAGCGCGAAGAGGAGATCTTTGAGAGGATCTACCGATATAACGACGGGCCGATGTACAACGATAATCTTCGTGAGATTTACGAAGGCATTCTCAAAGTTATGAAGGAGATGCCATCGCTATGATCGATACCGACATCACCGGTCTGCCCGATTTAGGGACGAAGACCGATGAGATCACTATATTTGCTGGTCCCTGTTCGGTCGAGAGCGAAGAGCAATTCAACGCTGTCGCAGAATGTGTGGCTGCAAATGGTTTGCATTGGATTCGCGGTGGTGCATTTAAACCGCGTACCAATCCACATTCATTCCAGGGTCTTGGCGAAGAAGGTCTGCAAATCATGCAGGCTGCCGGCAAAACGTATGGTCTCAAAACGCTTACGGAAGTTGTTGATTCGGAGCATTGTGATCTCGTCCATTCTTATGTGGACGGACTACAGATTGGCACGCGCAATATGGCCAATTACTCGCTGCTTAAGAACGTAGGCCGTGTTACTGCTGATTCGCATAAGCTTGTTTTGTTCAAGCGCGGTATGGCTGCAACGATTGCCGAATGGCTTGCTGCTGTTCAATACATTACGATGAATGGTAATGACAACGTCATCCTTTGCGAGCGCGGTTTACGCACATTCGAGACTGCAACGCGTTTTACGCTTGATATCAGTGCAGTTCCTGTAATTCATAAGCAGAGCTTGTTCCCTATATGCGTTGACGTAAGTCATCCTGCTGGCGTTCGCGACCTTGTTCCATCACTTGCAAAAGCAGCGATTGCTGTCGGTTGCGACTCTATCATGATCGAAGTTCATCCCGATCCTCCACAAGCAAAATCAGATGGACCGCAGCAGTTGACGCTGCCGCAGTTCAATGAGTTGCTTGCCCAGTTGCGTGAGATTGCAGCTGTCTTTGGGAAAAAGCTCGTATAGACGCGTCACTCTATCGAATTTGTATAATGCGGCATCATGATGCTGCATTCATCCATTTGTTGTCGGATACTATATTGCTGTGAATGCAATGTGGTATCCGATACTTTCTCTGCTCGATGTTTAAGAGAAGAGGATAGTTTGCTGCCACGTTGAAACCAGCATCGCCTGCCTTGTACGCTCTGTGTTAACCAATAACAATCAGAGTGCAGAGGGCGTTTGCTGCTATTTGTGGATGTATATGGTTAACGATCACAAAGGAAGACATGCCAAGTTCTCTCGATCAATTGAACCCTGCTCAGCGTGAAGCTGTGCTTTGCACCGAAGGCCCATTGCTCGTTCTTGCTGGGGCGGGAAGCGGTAAAACACGCGTGCTGACCTACCGAATTGCTCATCTTGTCGAAGACCTGTCAGTTGCGCCATGGCAGATACTTGCGATTACCTTTACTAATAAAGCAGCTGCAGAGATGCGCGAGCGTCTTGGCCGATTGATTGGCCCTGCATCACGGGGAATGTGGGTATCGACGTTCCATAGTATGTGCGTTCGTATTCTGCGCGTTAATGCTGATCGTCTTGGCTATGACAAGAATTTTACGATCTATGATGATGGCGATTCAAAGAGTCTCGTTAAAACGATCATGGCAGAGCTTGACATTGATCCTAAACGTTTTCCGATTAATGCATTGCGCAATCGCATCTCGACGGCAAAAAACGAATTGATCATGCCGGGTGATTATGAGGCGCAAGCTCATGATCCCGTTGCTAAACAAGCAGCGCGTGTCTATAAACGTTTGCAAGAACGTCTTAAGCAGAACAATGCCTTCGACTTCGATGATCTCTTGCTCTATACCTATCTGCTTTTCAAACATCATAGCGATGTACTCGAAGCATATCAGGAGCGGTTCCTCTATTTGCTGGTAGACGAATATCAAGATACCAATCATGCACAATATGAGATTACCACGCTGCTTGCTGCCAAGCATAAGAACCTGATGGTCGTCGGCGATGACGATCAATCGATTTATTCATGGCGTGGTGCGGATATTCGCAACATCCTTGAATTCGAAAGTGATTATCCCGCTGCCCATACGGTTAAACTTGAGCAGAACTATCGATCAACAGGCAACATCTTATCTGCGGCTAATGCGGTTATTGCACATAACGTTAAGCGTAAAAGCAAGACGCTCAAGACTGATCAACCAGCCGGCGCACCAATCAACGTATATATGGCGACTGACGAACGCGATGAAGGCCGATGGATTGCGGCCGAAGTTGAACATCAGCACGGTGAAGGCATTGGCTATAACGATATCGCTGTGTTCTACCGCACAAACGCGCAGAGCCGTGTACTCGAAGATATGCTCCTGCGTGCAGGAGTTCCGTATCGTATTGTTGGTGGTACCCGATTCTTTGATCGTGCAGAGATCAGAGACGTAATGGCGTATCTGACGATTTTAATAAATCCTGCAGACGACGTTGCCGCCAAGCGCATCGTTAATGTCCCTCGAAGGGGAATTGGCAAAACAACTATTTCATACGTGGATGAGGTTGCACGTCAGCATCATTGTTCATTCCTTGAAGCGACAGGGTATGCGTCACAAAGTGGTGCGCTCCGCCCAGCGGCTCGCAAGGCACTTGCTTCGTTTTCGGCACTGTTTAAAGAGGCGTCAACCTGGTCAGGTGATCTGCGTAAACTTGTTGAGATGCTGCTGGATTCTTGTGGACTCATCAAATCACTTGAGGCTGATAATAGCGATGAGGCGCGCACGCGAATAGAGAACATCAAGGAATTCCTTGGCGTAGTTGATGAATACACATCGACGCATGATCCGAGCGAAGCCGCTTTTGAAGCTCCTACGGCAGGCGCTGAGTCTGACGAAGAGGAACCACCTGCGCGTGTGCTATCGGCTGATTCACTGGGCGATTTCATCGAATGGGTTACGTTGCGCACCGATCTTGATACGATGAGCGATGATGGCACAGCGGTCACGTTGATGACCGTTCATGCATCTAAAGGTCTCGAATTCGATTGCGTTTTTGTAGCGGGTATGGAAGAGGGGATTTTCCCTCATATGATCTCATCGGGCGATCCAGCGGGCGTCGAAGAGGAACGCCGTTTGGCCTATGTAGCGATTACGCGTGCTCGGAAGCGACTATATCTCACTTGTGCGTCGACGCGTCAACTTTATGGCCAAACGCAGGCCAACCCTGTTTCTCGCTTTTTGCAGGAAGTCCCGGAGGAACTTCGCAAAACCAAAGGACTTGGCTCTTCTGGATTTGAAGGAACAGGTTGGGAAAAACGTGGCTCACGCCATGGCATTTCAGGCAGCGGAACCGAAGCAGGGCATGGCCGCGTCTTTGGTGCGTCGAGTGCTTCTGGCTCATCGCGTAATACCCGCCGTGAAAAAACAGCTGCTTCGTATCGTAAAGCATCATCGGGCGTTTCGTATACCGTGGGCGATCACGTGAACCATAAGGTGTTTGGGCGCGGTAGGGTTACTAAAGTTGATGGTGATACGCTGTCAATTTACTTCAGTAAAAGTCAGTCAACTAAAAAGCTTTTGAAGGATTTTGCCCCGATCGTCAAGGTACAATCGTAGCGTTATGAGCAAACTCAAAATATGAGGCAGCTTTTTTAGGTAGGAAATCGCCCTATTGCGCTATCGCTGATGCGTGGTAGAGTGCGATAGGATAGTAGAGAATAAGAGCGTTCGTTTTCACAGATAAAGGAGAAAGAAACATCATGACACGTCCCGTTTACATCGTCGGACATAAAAATCCCGACAACGATTCCATCGCTTCGGCAGTGGCATATGCGTATCTAAAGAATCAGCTTGCCGCAAAGGAAGACGAAGCAGATCGACGTGAATATGTTCCTGCATGTTTAGGTGTTTTGCCTCCTGAGAGCACATGGGTTCTCGAGCAAAATCATATTGATGTTCCTAAGCTTATCGAAAGCGTTGCGCCTTGTGTATCGGATGCAATGAGCGCTCCTGTTGCAACAATCTCCGAAGATGCGACCATTGCTGATGCAATGCATACGATGCATGATACTCAGGCTTCTGCTGTTGCTGTCGTTAATGAGCAGGGAACATTTGTTGGCCTTGCTACTATGCGTATGGCTGGTAAATGTTGTGTTGCGGCGACGAGTGGTTCTGAAGACTCACTTTCTGGAACGTTTTCATCGGTTCTTGTCCAAAGCATTGCACAGATGATTGATGCTGAATCTCCTCAGTTTGCTCCGAACACTACGATTGATGATGCCGCCGATACGTTTGTACATGCTGGATCATGCATGGGTGCGATCGTAGACGCTAACGGTATTTGCAAGGGTACTATTTCACGTGGAGACACGCTTGATGCGCCGCGTAAGAGTGTCATCTTAGTTGATCACAACGAAGTCCGCCAGGCTGTTGATGGACTCAATGAGGCTGAGATTATGGAGGTTGTAGACCACCATCGAATCGGTGACGTATCAACTGCAAGTCCAATTATGTTTACGAATCGTCCGTGGGGATCGTGTGCAACGATCATTACGACGCTATTCCGTTGCAACGAAGTTGAGATTCCTCGTGGCATTGCAGCATTACTGCTCTCGGCAATTCTTACTGATACCGTTATTCTTAAATCGCCGACAGCGACGGATATCGACCATACGCAGGTTGCGTACTTATCTGATCTCATCGGTGTTGATGCGCGTGAATTCGGCTTACAGGTATTCCGTTGCCGCGGAGGCGAAAAGGATATGGACATCGCCGAACTCGTTGGTGCTGACTCCAAGGAATTTAGCGTGGGAGATGGCACCGTGCTGATTGCTCAGCATGAGACGGTCGATCTTGATGGTGCGCTCGCTCGAGAAGACGAAGCACGCGCCTATATGCGCTCACTTGTTGATCAAAAAGGATACGATTTTGTCCTGCTGCTCATGACGGATATTCTTGCTGAGGGTAGTCAATTTATCGTTGAGGGCAACCATAAACTTGTTGATCGTGTATTCGATATCGATTCTTCTAAGGGCGTATGGATGCCTGGAGTTTTGAGTCGTAAAAAGCAGGTTGCAGCACCCATTTTGAGTGCGTAGTAGCTGAAAGAAATGTAGCGTTTTCGTGCGGCATCGATAAGATGTCAGGTACGTTACGAATCATATAGGTGAATATACACAAGGAGCCTGATCGAGTACTGTATCGATTAGGCTCTTGCTTCTTTTGTGGCGACCTATACTTTTAAAGTGACAGAGCATTTTTCGTCGTATCCTGAGAAACAAGACGTGATAAATATCACGACTGTCTCGAAGATAGGTCTGTCGAGACACTTGCATGTGCCCAGCAATATTATGCTGCGTCGCATGTCAAAGTACCTATAATTCAAGTCCTTAAGGACTTGTGCATCGGTCAAATCAGAGTTTATCGGACTTGTAGATGATGGTCCGGTTGAACTACGTGATGCGACGAGATAGAGCAAGCGGGATATAACCTTAGTCTGCGCTTTGCGGAAATAATGAGAGGAAAGGTGACGGTTGATGATAGAAATTCATTCTGATGGTGTCGCCTTGGATGAATCTTCTGATGCAAGTACTACGGTTCATACATCAACTCGTGGTAATACCCATCGTGCAAAAAAGCAATCTCAAGCGCGCCAGCGTGCACGTAGCCAACGTGACGCTCGTCATGATGCAGAGTTTTCTAGCACGCATCTAGATAGTGCTGATTCAAAGCCTATATCTGACTCTGCGTCTGCTCGTTCATCGTTTGATGCTGATCCAACGATGAATCTTGCTGCAATCGAACGTGATCTCGACACGGTAGTCGAACTAGACATGACGGCAGATGCTGATCAAGAGGATCATGACTCACCGGCTAAAGTCGATGATCAGCAGGCGTTGCAGCGCCAACAGCTTCGTGATCGGTTAGCTCAGGTTGATTTTAGCCAGCCGAGTTCGGTTGTGCGTATGGTAAGTGATACAGATAGAACTGTCGTACTCTGTAATGACGATTCTATCGATATGGATGATTCACCGTCACATGAGGATGATCAAAGCCCGATTATGCTAATCGGAACTCCTTCCGAAGAAACGGCGGTGCTTTGCATGACGCAGACTACAGGCGTGCTCGCTCCGATGAAAAAGGACGACCCTGCCTTGCGAGCAAAGCATGCGCCCGATCTATCGGGGTTCTCGAAAAGAGGTCATTCTGTTGGCTGGGAATCCGATAATGGTGATCCTATTATCCCTGTTGATCGGGGACAGCGCGTCATGTCATACTCTCAAACAGGCGCACGCAGATCAGCTCGTTCTTCGCTGGAAGTTGCGGCACAAGTCAGGCGCGGCAAGCAACAAGATCAACAGTTTGAGCAGATGAAACAACCTGTTTCATCTACGCGTCCTATCGGACACCATGGTCGTGTAGAGCAGGTACATACCGTTCCACGTTCTACGGTTGCGTTGATCGTGGGTCTTTCCATTGTCTGCGTAATACTTCTTATTGCGTTGCTGCTTGTAATTCGACGTTCTATTTAGGGCGTTCTGAAGTAATAGGTTCAAGTCTTGTTCTTCTTTGCGCGACATCAGTAGGTACATTGGTGTTGCGCATTATTTTATGCAACGACGTTGGCACGTTTTTGTGCACCTTCTCTTTGTTAATATGCAACATGCCGCTCTCAAGAGAGCGGCATGAAGGTGCATTGGCGTGCAGTATGCTGATGATTACTAGTGAATTCTTGAGGAAAGATCTGGATCGATAGACATCGACTCGAAGCGGTTTTCCATGAACTCATCATCGTAGTGTTTTTCGCAGAACTTTTCGACTGATGTGATTGCCGGTTCGTTTGCCTGACGTTTGTACCATGAATCGAGCGTTGCCATAGTCATTACGCCGTCGGCGATCATGAACAAGGCGAATATAACGGTGAGTCCAGCACGCAGTTTAAGGGGAATTGCATCAACGACGCGCAGTACCGTTGGCAGGATAAGCTTAATCCAGACAACGCCTAGCAATCCCCAGGCGCAGAAGAATGCAAAGTTTGTTCGACCTTGGATGTTAAGGAATGTCCCTGAATAATCCCATGCAACGATTCCGAAAGCCGTTTCCATAAAGAAGCTTACAAAAAATTCGAATGCAGCACCAATGATACCGGCAATTAGAAAAATGATGAGACCGTTTCGATTCCAAAAGCGGTTGAGCGCAATCGTGATGAGTACAGCACCAAATCCGTAGATAGGGGAGAACGGCCCCCAAAGCATACCCGCACGGTCTTGATAGCCACCAAATACGAGTGCATGATAAATAACTTCGACGACTAAACCTAAGATAGACGAAATCAGAAATACCCAGAAGATATTAAAAAAGTTCAACGGAATGTAGCTGCTTCGATCTTTGTCTTTACTCATGTCCCATGGCGATGAAAATGTTGAATTGCGCGCAAGTTTTTGGTCAGTATAGAGCTGAAAAACGATAAGACTACCAATTTGGAATAGATAAACAAGCTCGAGCGGATGAAGACCCGAAATAGCTATGCACATGACGAAGTCAATTAGTAGTAAGACCATAGTGATACGCGCAATGATCCGAATGGCTTTCATATGGGTACTAAAGTTGTAAACAACGATAGCTAGGCATCCTGCAGCGCTTAACGTGAGCATCGCTATATAAATGCTGCTTGTAAAAATTTGTCTTGAATCAAGTGTATCTGCTATTGCGGCGAACTGGAGTGTATAGATTGCACAGACGACTCCTGTTAGTGCGACGGAAATTGCAAAGCAGAAGTTAAGTATATGGTCGGCCCGTTTGCTCATTGGCGGACGCTCTACAAGACCGTCGATCATCTGGTTGGCATTCTTAATGCTGATATTCATGGAATTCCTTTTCATAGGTATCCGACTAACTATACTACAGAGATACATGTTGCCTTTGCCAGTGCATCTATGCTTTCGTACCTGTTGCTCTGATGCACTTTATGCTCTTCCGTATGCCATCTTCTGAAACCATATGGCACAACGATGAAAGCGATCGTGACATGATGTCCAAACGATGCTTCATCGAATAGGTAGTTCTTATACGCTTTGTTACCTTATTTCACTCTGTAAGATACTACAAAGATCATTCTTTTGAGAGAAGAATTCATATCACATATGTAGAAATTTGTGCTGTTTTGTCGCATGTGACTTATTGTCGCGCACGAATACGACAACAACATCGTTCTATGGAGAGAGCATGAGTTGCATTCTCTATGGCTACTACGCTTTATGTAAGAGGCAGCACTACTGTGCTGACTTGCATCCATGGTGTGAATTTCGAGTCTCGCACCATGCACATGCAGTTGGCGTTGCTGCAAGACCGCCTAAAGCGCTTTCGCGCAGCTCAAACGGTAATGACTGACCAACCTTGTATAAAGCCTGTACTGTTTCATCAAATGGAACGAGATTAGGGATATGTGCAAGTGAAATCTGAGCGCCAATAAAAGCATTTGCTGCGCCCATTGCATTGCGTCTTTGACAGGGCGCTTCGACGAGTCCACCAATAGGGTCACAAACGAGTCCCATACTATTCGAAAGTGCAGTTGCTGCGGCATCGAAGCATTGCGCAGCGCTTCCTCCTGCGATTTGAACGATTGCAGCTGCGCCCATAGCGCTTGCTGTGCCAACTTCCGCTTGGCATCCACCTTCAGCGCCCGAAACAGTTGCGTTACGTGTGACAAGATATCCGATTGCTGCTGCAGCGTAGAGGCCTTCTCGCAATTGATCATTCGTGTGCCCTTGCTCACGCATAAGATGCAATACTGCTGGAATGACGCCGGCTGATCCTGCAGTTGGTGCGGCAACGATTCGACCCATTGATGCATTGGTTTCGAGGACTGCCATTGAATAGATAATTAAATGTGCAAGTTGGTCATCGCAAATTTGAGATGCAGGCATATGCTCGACGAGCGTATGCGTGGTCCCACTAATGAGACCGCCCATAGTTTTGAGCGGCTTATCAAGCGGGAGCATAAGTGAAGAGTGCATGACTTCAAGTACTTTATTGGCATAGTCATCAGTGTCTTCTGATGTTCCTTCTGCCTTCGCGCATGCATATTCTCTAGTTCGGAATGCTTTAGCAAGTGATGCGTTGTCGTGCTGTACACACCAGGTTTGTATATCATCTGCCGAAGTAAAATCAACTGATTGTGCAAAAGAGAGTGCTTTAGCATCGCATTCGTCTGTGTCAGCTACGATATCGATTGCGGGGATAACACGTAACAGCTGAATATCTGGAGCGCTTTCGATATCTCGCTGAAGATCTGCGGGAATAGGTGCATCGGTTTCGACGATGGTGACCGCAACCGATCCTTTTCGTTCTCGATAGAGACGTGTAGTTGCGATATTGATATTGTGCTCGCTTATGCAATGGGTAATGTGTGCAAGGACACCTACGCTGTCGCGCTGTTTAATAACAAGACTTGTGCGCTCCCCGCTAATAGAAAGATCCACGTCGTTAATGCGTGTAAGGAGTGCCATACCTCCGCCGATGCTGATGCCACGCACTTCTACCGTGTGGTCGTTGGAATCTGTCATGACTATTTCTACCGTATTGGGGTGATCGCAGCTTGCTTGAGGGAGCGGTGTAAACACGCATTCGATGCCTTTTGAAGATGCAAGTTCGATTGAGGAACGTATGCGGATATCGTCAGTTGCGAGTCCAAGGATGCCAGCAACGAGTGCTCGATCGGTACCATGTCCGTGATAGGTTTGTGCAAACGAACCAAAGAGACGGAATTCGACGCGACGGAGTGGGGCATTGCATAATTGGCGTGCCATAAAAGCGATACGCAATGCGCCAGCTGTATGAGAGCTTGATGGCCCAACCATGATAGGTCCGATGATATCTTTAAAGCGAAGTGTTGTCATGGTAATCCTTTGCGATGTAGCAGAATGGTTGCACGAACATGAATATGTATGTTGTTACGTTCCAATTTATATCATATGTGTATGGGAACTCTGTGCTTGTGAGGGGCAGTGGAGGTAAAAACTTTGTTAATAAAAAAGAATATGATGAAAAGATGTGAACGATAGACCATAAGGATGAAAATTAGTAGCTTAAAGATATCAAATTACCTTAGTTGAACTGGAAGAACGTGTAACGTTATGTCTGCTAATCCTAGTAGATACACCCGGATGCGTGGCGTTTGACACGTTGATAACCCGGTGATAAAGTTTCCGTTTGCGTCCTGAGTAGGACGTTTGTTTTCATGTGCGTATCAGCTGAGCGCACACGTAAAGAAAAGATCTATAGGTAAACGAAGGAGCAAGCCTTGCCTACTATTAACCAGCTGGTCCGCAAGGGCCGCCAGAAGTCGGTCGACAAGAAGAAGACCCCGGCGCTTAAGGGAAATCCCCAAAAGCGCGGTGTATGCACTCGTGTATACACGACAACCCCAAAAAAGCCTAATTCGGCATTGCGTAAGGTCGCGCGTGTCCGTCTCGTGAATGGCATGGAAGTGACTGCATACATTCCTGGTATCGGTCATAACCTGCAGGAGCACTCAATGGTGCTTATTCGCGGCGGTCGTGTAAAGGACCTTCCAGGTGTTCGTTATAAGGTGATCCGTGCTGCATTGGATTGCGCTGCTGTGAGCGATCGAGCTCAGGCTCGTAGCCGTTACGGTGCAAAGAAACCCAAGAAATAAGCGGATCCAGTACCACACGTTCCAACGAAAGGAAGCTTTATGCCGCGTCGTGCAGCAGCCACCCGCCGCGAAGTGCAGGCGGATGCAGTGTTTAACAACCGGCTGGTAACCCAGCTGATCAACAAAGTACTCCTCGACGGTAAAAAATCTACCGCTGAAGGTATTGTCTACGGTGCATTTGATATCGTAGCGGAAAAAACAGGACAGGATGCTCTGTCCGTATTCAAAAAGGCAATGGACAACGTTCGTCCGACGCTTGAGGTTAAGCCTAAGCGTGTAGGCGGAGCAACGTACCAGGTGCCTATGGAAGTCAACTCTCGTCGTGCGACGACGCTCGCGATCCGCTGGATCGTCGACTTTTCGCGCTCACGCAAAGAGCACACCATGGGACAGCGTCTTGCAGCCGAGATCATGGATGCAGCCGAGAATACCGGTGCATCAGTGAAGAAGCGTGAAGACCTGTACAAGATGGCCGAATCAAATCGTGCGTTTTCGCATTATCGCTGGTAGAGGGGCGGTAGAGAATTATGTCGAAAACATCGTTAAAGGATACGCGCAACATCGGCATCATGGCCCACATCGATGCGGGCAAGACGACCACGACTGAGCGTATTCTCTATTACACAGGTAAGACCCATAAGATCGGCGAGGTACATGATGGTGCCGCGACGATGGACTGGATGGAACAGGAACAGGAACGTGGCGTAACCATTACGTCCGCTGCGACTACCTGCTACTGGGACAAAGATAACCAGAAGTATCGTATTCAGATCATTGATACCCCGGGTCACGTTGACTTCACCGCTGAAGTTGAACGTTCTCTCCGTGTTCTCGATGGTTCGGTTGCAGTTTTTGATGCTGTCGCTGGTGTACAGCCTCAGTCAGAAACCGTTTGGCGTCAGGCTCATCGTTACAATGTCCCTCGTATCGCTTTCATCAATAAGATGGACCGCGTTGGATCTGATTTCTTCCATGCGATCGATACGATGCATGAGCGTCTTGCTGCTCCAGCACATGCTATTCAGGTACCAATGGGTGCCGAGGATAACTTCTGGGGTCTAATCGACCTCATTACGATGACTGCTTGGGACTTCAAGGCTGACGATAAGGGCATGACGTATCCTGAGCCTATGGATGCCATCCCTGATGAGTTCGTTGATGTCGCTAAAGAGCGTCGCGAAGAACTCGTAGCAGCTGCGGCTGAGTGCGACGATAACCTTATGGAAAAGTACCTCGAGGGCGAAGAGTTTAGTGTCGCTGAGCTCAAGGCTGCTATCCGCAAGGGTACGATTAATAATGAGCTTAACCCAGTACTGTGCGGTTCTGCATATAAGAACAAGGGCGTTCAGGAACTGCTTGATGCCGTTGTTGATTATCTGCCGAGCCCTGTTGATGTTCCTGCTATTGAGGGCACCAATCCTGATACTGACGAAGAAGAATCTCGTCCAAGTGATCCCAAAGCTCCATTTGCTGCTTTGGCATTTAAGATCATGACCGACCCGTTTGTTGGTAAATTGACCTACTTCCGTGTGTATTCCGGTACGCTTGAAGCAGGCAGTTACATCCAGAATGGTTCCAAAGATAAAAAGGAACGTATTGGTCGTCTGCTCGAAATGAACGCAAATCAGCGTGTTGATGTTGATAAGTGCTCTGCTGGTGACATTGTTGCAGCTGTCGGTCTTAAGGACACGACGACGGGCGATACACTGTGCGATGAGGACAATCCTATCGTTCTTGAATCGATGGAGTTCCCTGATCCAGTTATCGATGTTGCTATTGAGCCTAAGACCAAGGCTGAGCAGGATAAGCTTGGCGTTGCTTTACAGAAACTCGCCGAAGAGGATCCGACGTTCCGCGTTTCTACAAATCGTGAAACTGGTCAAACGATCATCGCCGGTATGGGTGAGTTGCATCTTGAAATCATCGTTGATCGTCTGCTTCGTGAGTTCAAGGTAGACGCTAACGTTGGTAAACCTCAGGTTGCATACCGTGAGACAGCGACGAAGGCCGTAACGAACGTTCAGGGTAAATTCGTTCGTCAGTCTGGTGGTCGTGGTCAGTACGGCGATGCAGTTATCAACTTGGAGCCTCAGGAATCTGGTGCTGGATATACCTTTGAGAATAAGGTTGTCGGCGGATCTATTCCAAAGGAATACATTGGCTCTGTTGATAAGGGCATCCAAGAAGCTCTTAACAATGGTGTTCTTGCCGGTTATCCGGTTGTCGATGTCAAGGTTGAGCTGATCGATGGTTCTTATCACGAGGTCGACTCTTCAGAGGCTGCATTTAAGGTCGCTGGTTCTATGGCACTTAAGGCTGCTTTGAAAAAGGCAAGCCCGGTTATCCTTGAACCAGTTATGTCTGTCGAAGTCGAAACGCCTGAGGAATACATGGGCGATGTGATGGGCAATCTTTCGAGTCGTCGTGGCCAGATTCAAGGTATGGGCGATCGAGGCAATGCAAAGGTTATTACCGCAAAGGTGCCGTTGAGCGAGATGTTCGGTTATGCAACCGACCTTCGCAGCAGCACACAGGGACGTGCATCTCATACCATGCAGTTTGATGCGTATGAGCCAGTTCCTAAAACGGTAGCAGAAGAGATTATCAGCAAGGCTGGCGGTAACGCTTAGTGCCTTATGGACGTAAGCGAAACGCTGTTTGACGGAGGTAAATTAAGTGGCTAATCAAAAGATTCGCATTCGCCTGAAAGGCTACGACCATGAGATCGTGGATCAATCCACGAAACTCATTGTCGATACCGCTCAGAAAACGGGTGCTAAGGTATCAGGTCCTATTCCATTGCCTA
>DIDE01000082.1:5015-14541 GCA_002417975.1 Eggerthellaceae bacterium UBA5808 | reverse complement strand
TGCCTTGTTCTATAAAGCGTGCGAGTGCGTACTGTTCGAATACGGATACCGTACATGAATAGAATCCCAAATAACGATTGAAACGTTGCATTAAAGGACGCGGAAGTACCATATAGGCTATTCGTATACCTGGTGCAAGGCTTTTGGTAAATGTATTGATGTATATCACTCTGTCACGAGCATCGACACTCTGAAGCGTTGGTATGGGCTGACCTGCTAAGCGGAATTCGCAGTCATAGTCATCTTCTATGATTATTCGTTCGGGCGATTTGCACGCCCAAGCAAGAAGTTCATAGCGGCGCGAGATGGGCATAGTGATGCCAGTTGGCAGTTGGTGTGAAGGCATAACGTGTGCGACGTCGGCTTTTGCTGCTTCAAGCTGTGCGACGCTGATCCCTTCTTGGTCGAGCGGAACGTAAGAGAGCTCTACATTGTTTGCTTGATAAATGTTGGCGAGACGTCGATATCCGGGATCTTCAATAGCGTAGTGACGATTACGCCCCAGCAGCTGAATAATAAGTCCATAGAGATATTGAGCGCCTGCTCCGATGACGATGCGCGAAGGATCAATAGCTAGTCCGCGATAACGGCGTATATGCTGTGCTATCGCGGTACGAAGGGCTACGAGTCCTTGCCCTGATGTGTCGCAAAGAAGTGATGAATCTCCTGCTTTGTTAAGCGATTCATGCATAGCATGCGACCATTCATGTGAAGGAAATGATGAAACATCGATCGGAGGATCAACAAAATCAAGAGTGATTTTATGCTCCGATAGGGCATCATTATCTGTCTGTGTGCGCATATATGGCTTTACGCTCGTTTGATGGGCAATGTCAGACGGGGTGGCAGGAAGAGATAGAGACGTAGGATTAATCTGATTGATAAAGTATCCGCTTTTTTCTTTTGCTCTGATATATCCTTCGGCAATAAGTTGGGAATACGCGTGTTCAACTGTTACAAGGCTGACGCCAAGATGTTGTGCAAGCGAACGTTTAGAAGGAAGTTTTTCGTCTGATTTTAGGGTTCCTTGTACAATGTCATGTTTGATACATGCGTACAAGTGCGCGTAGAGGTGCTCACCTGCACTATGTTTCATATCGTATGTCAGTACCATATCTACCCACAATCTGGTCTTATCGCTTTTACCATCGGTACATTCATTATAGGTCCACTTATGCTATCTGGTCTTAATAAAATAATTAATTCTGGTTATTTTACTATGTCCAGATAAGACTACGATTAAACGGATCAATAAAGCAAGCAACTTTGCTACGTGAAGTTGCGACATGATTCTAACAAGGTCATGTAACCGAAGGGAGTGTATATGGGTAAGGAACAGCGTGTGGATCTGAATAGGCAGCTTGCTCAAATGCTTAAAGGCGGCGTCATCATGGACGTTACGAATGCTGAGCAAGCGCGTATTGCGCAGGATGCAGGAGCATGCGCAGTTATGGCACTTGAACGAATTCCTGCGGACATTCGTGCTGCTGGTGGTGTATCGCGTATGAGCGATCCAGCGCTTATTAAAGAGATTCAAAAAACTGTTTCTATTCCTGTAATGGCAAAATGCCGCATTGGTCATTTTGCCGAAGCACAGATCCTTCAGTCCTTGTCGATTGATTATATCGACGAAAGCGAAGTTCTTTCTCCAGCAGACGATGTATACCATATTGATAAAACAACGTTTGACGTGCCTTTTGTCTGCGGTGCGCGCAACCTTGGTGAAGCTTTGCGTCGTATTTCCGAAGGCGCTGCAATGATTCGTACTAAAGGTGAGCCAGGCACGGGTGATGTGGTACAGGCAGTAAGCCATATGCGTTCGGTTAATGAGGAAATTGCTCGTATAGCTGCATTGCGCTCTGATGAGCTGTTTGAAGCAGCAAAACAGCTCGAAGTTCCATACGACCTGCTACGTTCTGTACATGATAGTGGCCGTCTTCCTGTAGTGAACTTTGCTGCTGGAGGCATTGCAACGCCTGCAGATGCTTCCTTGATGATGCAGCTTGGAGCAGAAGGTGTGTTTGTCGGCTCGGGAATCTTTAAATCAGGCGATCCAGCTCGTCGCGCCCAAGCAATCGTTAAAGCAACGACGAATTATGATGACCCCGAAATGCTCGCATCTCTTTCGGAGAATTTGGGCGAAGCGATGGTTGGCATCAACGAACAGGAAATCTCAATCTTGATGGCCGAGCGTGGAAAATAGAGAGGGTAAGGTGCTATGAGCTTCTTATCTAAAACATCTGTCGATGGCGCCCCTCGTATTGGTGTTCTTGCAGTACAAGGGGCGTTTATAGAACATGAACAGCGTCTTAGCGCGCTTGGCGCTCACTGTGTTGAGCTAAGGCAGGCACGTGATTGTGCTCAACCACTTGATGGACTAATCTTGCCAGGTGGAGAAAGTACGGTGCAGGGTAAACTCATACGTGAACTCGGTATGTATGAACAGCTGCGGCGCTGCATTGACAATGACGTACCGGTACTTGGTACCTGTGCTGGCATGATTCTACTTGCGCAACATCTCGTTGGTGATGAGCAAACGCATCTAGCTAGCATGCCTATAACTGTTGAGCGCAATGCATATGGCCGTCAGCTTGATAGTTTTCATACGACAGCAGTATTTGACTCATGCGGAACCGTTCCAATGACGTTTATTCGTGCACCCAAGGTTGTATCGGTTGCAGATGACGTCAGGATACTTGCACGCGTTGATGATACAATTGTTGGTGCGCAATATAGAAATCAGATTGCTCTTTCCTTTCACCCTGAGCTTGATAATGATATGACGATACATCGTTCGTTTTTTGAGATGGTGCAGCAGATCCATGCTACGAAGGTGATGGCGTAGGATAGGTTGCCGTATGGAAATTCGACGACCGATCATCATACTCACACCCCTTAGCTTATCGATAGTAGGCATCCTGGTATACTTAAACTCGCATAAATTTGATGAGAAAGCGTGTGATTCATGCCAAAAACTATCGCTGTGATAGATAGCAATTCGTTGATGCATCGTGCCTACCATGCCGTTCCTCCGACAATGAATGCGCCTGATGGTACACCGACTAACGCTGTATTCGGTTTTATCTCGATGTTTGTGGGTTTAATCAATAAAGCGCATCCAGATGCAGTTGTCTGTGCCTTTGATGCGGGGCGTCCTAAACATCGTATGGAAGCACTTAAGCAGTACAAGGCACAGCGTCCGCCGATGGATGAAGAGCTCAAGGTGCAATTTCCTCTTGTGGAACATTTGCTTGAGGCAATGAATGTTCCCATCGTTAAGATTAAAGGATGGGAAGGCGATGACATTCTTGGAACGGTTGCTGCACGCGACGATAAACTTGGCTATGAAACGTTGGTTGTTACGGGCGATAAGGATGCCTATCAACTTGCAAGTGACCATACGCGTATTGTAACGACAAAAAAGGGTATTACTGAAGTTGCGATTTACGGTCCTGATCAGGTTGTTGAACGCTATGGTGTCCGACCCGATCAAGTTCCGGATTTCCTTGGTCTTAAAGGTGATCCATCTGACAATATCCCAGGCGTACCAGGCGTTGGACCTAAAACTGCTGCAAAGCTCATTCAGCGTTTTGGAGGTCTTGATGGCCTCTACGAAAATCTTGATAAGCTCAAGGGTAAACAACTTGAGCATGTACGAGATAACAAAGAGGCTGCGTATCATAGCCGTATTGTGGCAACAATTATCAGGGATCTTGATTTCCCTCTTGATCTTGAGGGAATTTCCTTTCCGAATTTTGATGTGCACAAGGTGACCGATGCTTTTAATGCACTCAATTTCCAGTCGAAGCTTGCTTCAATTCTTTCATTAGGAGGAGCTCAAAGCGAAATTGAGCTGCCGTGGAAGCAGCCGCTGGTGGGGGATAAAGCACAGGCAGTGTTAAACGCAGCGATCGCCGAACACCAGCGTGTTGGTGTTGCCGCATGCGTTGCATCTGACGCACGCACGGGAGGTGCGCCTTCTGTGCCCGAGCAGGCAAGCTTTTTTGAGTTCGATGAACGTCCTGAACTCTGTCTATCGGTTGCAACTAAGAATCAGTCCCTCTATTTTGATGGAGATGCTGCATATGATAATTTAGTTCATCTCGTTACCTCAGGATTATGGGCTGCATTTGATGCTAAACGGGTTCTGCAGTACATATATCCACCTGATACGGGAAAGCGCGCCTACATCGACGAGAAGACGCTCTATAGCATCGATTGCTTCGATGATGCTTTGGCTGCATATGTGCTTAACTCCTCGTCTAATAGCTATACGGTAGATTCTGTATCTACGCGCTATTTGGGCGGATTGGTACCAGAAGGGGCAAGCGATCAGGATACGCTGAGCATTGAGGCATGCTGTGCTTATGCGTTAATAGATCCGTTACGTAAAGAACTTAGCAACGATGAGACTGCTGTGGTTTTTGACGAAATTGATACGCCGCTTATTCCCGTACTTGCTGTTATGGAGCGGGTTGGCGCTGCAATTGACGTCGACCACCTGCATACGATTGGTGAGGATACTAAGCATAAGATTGACGATCTAGCAAAGCGTATTTATGCGTTGGCTGGAGAAACGTTCAATATAGATTCGCCTAAGCAGGTCGCTCATATACTCTTTGATGTTGTGGGCCTTACACCAGGTAAAAAAACAGCGCGTGGCTATTCAACGGATGCAAAGGTGCTGACTAAATTAAGTGCGCACCACGAGCTTTCGGCACTTATTCTTAAATATCGGGAATTTGCAAAAATCGAATCGACATACATTGATGCACTTCCTCAAATGCGTGGAATAGATGGGCGTCTTCATACGTCGTTTAATGAAATGGTTACGACTACGGGACGCTTATCTTCGAGCGATCCGAATTTGCAAAATATTCCTGTACGTACGGATTTTGGTCGGCATATTCGGACGTGCTTTATCCCGCTTGCTCCTGGCGAAGTATTTCTTTCTGCTGACTATTCACAAATCGAGTTGCGTTTGCTTGCCCACCTTTCACAGGATGAGCATTTGATTGACGCATTTAAGAGTGGCGCTGATTTTCATGCGGCGACTGCGGCTCGCGTATTCAATGTGCCAATTGAGGAGGTCACGCCTGAATTACGCAGCCGTGCAAAAGCGGTTAATTTTGGCATTGTTTACGGTCAACAATCGTATGGTCTTGCACAAAGTTTGCATATTGGATTCGATGAGGCACAGGAGATGATTGACCGTTATTTTGAAGCATATCCGGGAGTTCGTTTGTATCTTGATTCGCTTGTCAAACAAGCAACTGAACAGGGTTATGCTGTAACGATGTTTGGTCGAAAACGGCATATCCCCGAGCTTCATGCGAAAAAGGCAATGCAGCGTGGCTTTGGCGAGCGTACCGCAATGAATCATCCAATGCAGGGAAGCGCTGCGGATATCATCAAAAAGGCGATGGTAAGCGTCGAGCATACATTGCTTGAGGATTATCCAACCGCTCAACTGATGCTTCAAGTTCACGACGAACTTGATGTCTCGGTTCCAAAAGCCGATGCGGCAAAGGTTGGAGCGATGATTAAAGACGTAATGGAGCACGTTGTAGAACTTCGTGTTCCACTTGAAGTTGAGGTATCACAAGCTGAAAATTGGGCATTAGCTCATTAAGATGTCATGAATCAAAGATGAAGTGGGGGAACATATGCAAACTTATTGCAGAATGCATGTTGCTCTACCCATCAGGCGAATTTATGCGCTAATATGTACTCATCGCGAAGAAACGGTGCACAGACGTTGACGGACGGGGAAAATCCTCGTAAAATAACGCCTTGCGTTTTAACACGTTCAAGGAGAAATATACATGTACGCAATCATCAAGACTGGCGGCAAGCAGTACAAGGTTGCCCCTGGAGACACTCTGGAGATCGAGAAGCTCGATGTTGAGCCGGGCAAAAAGGTGACATTTGATGCCATCTGCACGGTTGATGGCAAAAAGCTCGAGGCTGATGCTGCAAAGGCTGGCAAGACGAAGGTCGAAGCCGTCGTTGTTGATCAGATCAAGGGCGACAAGCAATTGGTCTTTAAATTCAAGAAGCGCAAGAGCTACAAGAAATTGCGTGGACATCGTCAGAATCTGACGAGCATTCGTATCGAATCTGTCGGTACGGAGAAGGCTCCAGCAAAATCAGCTGCTAAAAAGCCTGCTGCAAAAAAGACCGCGGCAAAGCCCGCTGCCAAGAAAACCGCGACTAAGGCTCCAGCAAAATCAGCTGCTAAAAAGCCTGCCGCTAAGAAAACCACCGCAAAGACGGCTGCTAAAAAGCCTGCCGCCAAGAAGCCTGCTGCTAAGAAGTCCGCAGCAGCTGAGAAATAGATAGCAGGGAGTGAAGCTTTATGGCACACAAGAAAGGACTCGGATCAACCCGTAATGGCCGCGATTCGAATGCTCAACGTCTAGGATGCAAGCGCTTTGCTGGCGAGACGGTAGGAGCCGGTAACATTCTCGTCCGTCAACGTGGAACACACTTCCATCCAGGAGAGAACGTAGGTCGTGGCAAGGATGATACGCTGTTTGCTAAATGCGATGGCGTCGTCGAGTACACGCAGGGTAATCGACGTAAGGTGCATGTTCGTCCTCTCTCCTAGACGATAATTTGCATATGAGTTGGTATACCACTAAAAGCCCTCTGCTACGTCAGAGGGCTTTTGCGTAGAATTTTAAACCTGAGAGCAGGTGCGTGATGTTCATCGATAAAGTGCATATACATGTCAAAGGCGGCGACGGCGGTGCAGGATGCATGAGCTTTCGTCGTGAAGCTCATGTGCCCAAGGGAGGACCTGATGGCGGCGATGGCGGTAACGGCGGTAATGTTGTAATAACGGCCGACGCCTCGGTATCTTCGTTGATAGATTATCGGTTTAAACATCATTTTAAAGCTGAACGCGGTACTCATGGGCAGGGCGAAAAGCTCCATGGTGCGAGTGGTAAAGATACGATTCTTAAGGTTCCTGTTGGAACTGTTGTTAAGGAATATTCAGAAGAGACTCGTGAGACTGGTGAAGTGATTGCTGATCTTACGCATGATGGCGACGCTGTGATTGTTGCTCAGGGTGGTGTTGGCGGTCGTGGAAATATCCATTTTGTAACGTCGACGCGTCGCGCTCCTGCTTTTGCTGAACTTGGTGAACCTGCAGGTGAATGCTGGATCGAACTTGAAATGAAGCTCATGGCAGATGCGGCACTTGTTGGCGTTCCAAGTGCAGGAAAAAGCTCACTTATTGCTCGAATGAGTGCGGCTAAACCAAAGATTGCTGATTATCCCTTTACGACACTTGTTCCTAATCTTGGCGTTGTACGTAGCGATGAATATGATTTTGTTATTGCAGATATCCCTGGTCTTATCGAAGGCGCTCATGAGGGTAAAGGATTAGGCCATGAGTTTTTACGCCATATTGAACGAACGGCGCTAATTGTCCATGTTGTTGATGTAAGCGGCGGATACGAAGGACGCGATCCTGTCGAAGACTACCGCATCATTAATAAGGAACTTGCGTTGTATGCACATGAACTTGCTGATCGTCCGCGTATCGTTGTTGCAAATAAGGTTGATGTTGCTGATACAAAAGAAAACATCAAACGTCTTGCCGAAGCGGTACGTGCGGATTCTATTGCTGCAGCAGGTGGCAATGAATATGCCGATAGCCCAATTGATCCGCATCTCTATCTGACGAGTGCTATTACAGGTGAAGGTATTGATACGCTGAAGGCTGCAACAGGTACAAAAGTACATTTACTTCGTGAAGCAGCACGTGCTAAGCAAGCCGCAGTTCCGCATTATGATCACGTCTGGGAACATAAGCGCCAAGCGCGTGAGCGTCGCTTTACCGTTGATAAACTCTCTGATGGTATCTTCCGTGTATCAGGCGTCCTTGTCGAGCGTATGGTCATTCAGACGGAATGGAATAATGACGAAGCTATCGCATATCTACAGCATCGTTTAAAGCGCATGGGTGTAGAACGTGCTCTTGAAGAAGCTGGAGCGCATGATGGCGATGAGATTAGAATTCTTGGTTGTGCATTTGAATTCGAATCGGCTAATGTCGAAGAAGATATATATCGGGAGTTGGATGACTGATGTCTGATCGGCTGCGCATGGATGATCACGAACGAAAGATTGTTGTTGTTAAAATCGGTTCCTCGTCTCTTGTCGGACCGTCCCATCATCTTGACCGTAAATATCTGCAATTAGTTGCGGATCAAATTGCGGCAGTGCGCGCAGCAGGTTGGAGCCCGATTATAGTTACGTCTGCAGCGATTGCCTGTGGCCTTGATGCCTTGCATATCAAGACACGTCCAAGTGACATGCCAAGTCTTCAAGCAGCTGCCTCGGTTGGGCAGAATATGCTTGCGATGACGTATGCGGAAGTATTCGCCGCACACCATATCGTTACTTCGCTCGTTCTTCTTACACGAAGGGATACCGCGAGTCGTCATGCGTATTTGCATGCGCGTGATACATTATGTCGCTTGATCGATTTAGATGTTGTTCCCATCGTGAATGAAAACGATACAACGTCGGTTGATGAAATTCGTTTCGGTGACAATGATACGCTTTCTGCGCTTGTTGCCTGTTTGGTTAAAGCTGATCTTGATATCATTTTGAGTGATATTGCTGGTCTCTATGACGCGGATCCTCATGATCATGCGGATGCACATCTTCTTCAACGCGTAGATGCTATTACCGAGCAAATCATGGCTTCTGCTGGTGGAGTTGGATCGTCTGTTGGCAGTGGCGGTATGATTACCAAGATTAGAGCCGCTCGAGTTTTAATGACGGCTGGGATTCCTCTTGTCGTATGTGACGGTCATGAGTCACATGTCATTGAACGTATTATTGATGGCGAATCCGTTGGCACACGCTTCTGTGCAAAAAGCCATCATCACGAGATTACTCCGTATAAGCTATGGATTGCACTGGGCGATTCGCCTAAAGGCTCGGTGTCTGTTGATGATGGAGCTAAACAAGCGCTTATAGAGCGTGGTTCTTCGCTGCTCTGTGTTGGAGCTATAGCTTCTCGTGGTGAATTTGCTGCGGGGGATATCATTGATGTTAAGGATCGACACGGGCATCTGTTTGCGCGCGGTAAGGTCAATGCATCAAGTGATGGAGTGCGCCTTGCTCTCGGTTGTTCCCAGGATCAACTTGCCGGTAACCATCTATTGGCACCTATGGCTCGGCATCCTTTGATCCATCGAGATGAATTGGTTGTATTTGAATAAGCGGAGGGATTCAAATGTCTGATACGTTGCATACCATGGCTACCGATGCTTGTTTAGCTGCACGCCATTGTGCCGAGATAGATGCGACGACACGCGATGCGGCACTACATTGTATGGCGCAAGCTCTGCGTGCATTCTCGCCAGAGATTCTTGCTCAGAATGAACGAGATATGGCGACCGCTCAGACCGAATGTCGAACGGATGCATATCTTGATCGTTTGCGGCTTACGGATGAGCGCATTGAATCGATGGCTCAAGGCCTTGAATCCATTGCAACGTTG
>DIDE01000082.1:0-4950 GCA_002417975.1 Eggerthellaceae bacterium UBA5808 | reverse complement strand
GGAGGAAGTGGAGCGTTTTATTCCAATCGCATGATTGCTCGGACGCTTGATCGTGCCGCATGTGCAGCTGGTCTGCCATCGCATCTGATTCAGATGATTGAAACGACTGATCGATCTGCAACTGATGAAATGCTTCATCTTCATGGATTGATTGACGTCATTATCCCTCGTGGTGGATCGGGGCTTATCCATCATTGTGTTGAGAATTCGAGTGTTCCGGTAATCGAAACTGGTTTAGGTAATTGCCATATATATGTGCACAAAGATGCTGATCTATCGATTGCTGTGCCTATTGTTGTTAATGCAAAATGTCAGCGTCCTGGGGTGTGCAATGCTGCCGAGTCGCTTCTTGTAGATCGTTCCATAGCTGACCAGGCATTGCCGCTACTTTTTGATGCTCTTGTTTCTCATAACGTGACTATGCATGTTGATGAAGCGACCGCTCAACGAGCACAGCGTTGTGACGTTGCGTTTGTTGCGGCAACCGAGGACGATTGGGCAAAAGAATATCTTGGTCTGGAAATGAGTATTAAAGTTGTTGATGGAATTGATGAGGCGATAGATCATATCAATCGCTACGGAACGGGTCATTCTGAATCGATTATTACCACGAATGCCGAGGCATCCCAGCTTTTTTCTCAGCGCGTTGATGCTGCTGTTATATACACCAATGCTTCGACACGTTTTACCGATGGGGGAATGTTTGGTCTCGGTGCAGAAATTGGTATTTCGACGCAAAAGCTTCATGTCCGAGGTCCGTTTGCTGTCGAAGCTCTGACTACCTATAAATATGTTATGCAAGGAACAGGGCAGGTCCGCGCGTAATGGCTCATATTTGCGAGAAATTTGATCGAATCGGTGCTGATGATCCTCAACGTCGTTTTCGGCTGGGGATTATGGGCGGAACGTTTGATCCGATTCACTTTGGTCATCTCATCTGCGCGGAACAGGTGAGGAATGAGTGCGCGCTTGATGCTGTTATTTTTATTCCAGCGGGCAATCCTTCATTCAAACAGAACCAACGAATTGCTCCTGCTACTGATCGTCTTGCCATGTGTAAATGCGCAGTTGCAAACAATTCTGCATTTGATGTAAGCCCAATTGAGATACAACGAAGTGGAATAACGTATTCAGTTGATACGCTTAATGCGTTTCGTGCATGGTATCCGCCTAATGTTGATTTCTACTTTATCGTAGGTGCTGATGCGTTTGCGAGCATTGAACAATGGTATCGATCATCCGAGATTGCCCATCTTGCGCATATCATTGCTGCAACACGACCCGGGTGTGCTATTGATGATGTAGCGTGTCAATCACTCGTATCGCGTTCGGACTTTGATGTGAACTATGTTCCTATTCCTGAGATTGCAATTTCATCAAGCATGATCCGACATCGTTGTGAACAGCATCAGTCGATTCGCTATCTTGTTCCCGATAGCGTTGCGAGCTATATAGATGAGCATCATCTCTATGAATATGTAGAATAATATGCTGTACATAGCGTTTATTTCGCGTCTCTTGGATTCGAAAAAGGGAATATGATTGTGAATGATAATAAGGGTTTTAAGGTGACATTGGGTATAAAGGAGTTTTGTACGTTATGGATCAGATAGGTGCTGCGGCTGAGGGTAAGAATACACAACCTCAAGGGGAGGAAGTCTGTTTTGCCGATCCATTCGGTAAAAGAGCATATAAGCATATGAAGCATATGCTTAAAGGGCGTGTAAGCCAGCAGCGCTATGACCACTCGAAAGGCGTTGCTAAAACCGCCGTTCAACTCGCTAAGATCTATGGTGTTGATCCTGGTGAAGCTCGCATTGCGGGTATTATTCATGACTGGGATAAGGAATGCGATATTCAAACGATTCAGAATCGAGCTCGTGTTCTCTGCCCCGATGAAGATCAGCGTGTTATCGATGATATGCCCTGGCTTTTACATGGACCTACGGCTGCGGCATCGCTTCGGCAAAGTCATCCAGAGTTTGGTGATGCAGTATTCCAAGCAGTTGCTCGCCATACGTCTGGTGCTTCTGATATGTCTCCGCTTGATTGCATTATTTACGTTGCTGATATTATTGAGCCTAATCGAGTATATGGTAAGAAAAAAGACGATATTGATGCGCTCAAACGAGAAGTTGGAATTTTAAATTTACAGGATTTATATTTCCATGCGTTTAAAATTACGTTTTTGCATTTAGTAAAAGAAAACCGTCGGATGCATCCACATACAGTCGATGTATGGAATGCACTTATGAACACCTACAGTAAGCATCGCAAGAGCAAATAAGGAATATAAATATGGCTACAGAGCATACGGATGAAAAGCATTTTAGCGAAGCTTCGTTGAGTGATGTGCCTGCATTCTATTTAGGCAACGAAACTGATACAAGTGATGGAACGGGCACGACAGTTATTATTGCTCCTAAAGGAGTGATTGCTGGATGCGATGTGCGTGGCGGCGGTCCCGCTACGCGCGAAACGGATTTATTACGTTCCGAAAACATGGTTCATCAGGTTCATGCCATCATGCTTTCCGGTGGATCTGCCTTTGGCTTAGCTGCAGCTGATGGTGTTATGCGTGCTTTAGATAAGGCTGGTATTGGCTTATCGTTTGCCGGTATGCATGTACCTATTGTTCCTTCTGCATGCCTATTTGATTTAGCGCTTGGTCGTCCCGATATTCGTCCCGATGCGGAATTTGGTCGTCATGCCGTTGAACATGCGCTTGCTCGTGATCCCTTTGAGCGTGGCTGTGTGGGTGCAGGAACAGGTGCAAGTGTAGGAAAGATACTTGGTTTTGAGCATGCGATGAAAAGTGGTCTTGGACTGAATGTGGTTCGGTATGGATCGTTGGTTGTTGGTGCAGTTGTTGCGGTAAATGCTTCTGGATCAATAGTCGATCGTCAAGGTCGTGTGATCGCTGGTGCTCGTGATGCACATGGAAAGCTTATAAGTCGCGCAGATGCACTGCCTTATGAGCTCGATGCAATACATGCCTATGGTAATGCTTTAACTGATGCTGACAAACGCGCAAGTGAAAATACGTCGATTGGCTGTGTCTTTACAAATGCTTGTTTAACTAAGGCGCAGGCAAATAAAGTTGCTTCTATGACTCATGATGCATATGGTCGTGCAATTTATCCTGTTCATACTCCCAATGATGGGGATACGATTTTTTGCATGGCGTCGGGTGAAGTCACCGTGCCTGCTCCTGTGGACATGGTCGGTCTGCTTTCGTGTGTTGCTATGCGCGAGGCAATTTATGATTCGGTATATCAAGCGACCGATGGATATGGTCTTCCTTCTATACAAGGTTTGTAATCGTACGTCTGTAGCACGTTATTTTGATGTCTGCTTATGTGACGAGATCTGATTAAACATTTTTGCAATGCGATCGGAATATACAACGTCGGTGATGCCTTCGGCTTTAAGGTCAATGATGGGCGCATCGTTCCAAAGGGATTCTAGGCGATAGTAGTCACGAGCTTCAGGTTGAAAAACATGTACAACAAATGAACCGTAATCGATAAGAGCCCATGTTCCTGCTTCAAGGCCCTCACGTGAAAGGGGAGTGATTCCTGCTTTCTCGCGCTCTTCTTTTCCTATTGCATCAACAATGGCATCAACCTGTCGGTTATTGGCTGCAGTCGCGATGACAAAGAATTCTGTTGTCGAAGTAAGCTTTCCAACTTCTTGAACCATGATGTCAGTTGCTTTTTTATCATCAGCTACTTGCGCAGCTAAGAGAGCACACTCTCGTGGACTCATTGATGATGTTTCGGCATTTGAGGTAGTTGCCATGGTGGATGTACTCCTTGTATATGAGATAGATAAGTAGATGCTTTGTGCCTACTTATCATGTATTACTTTAATAATAGTATCGCTTTGTATATGTCATTCGAAGCTACGACGAGTTTATCTTATATTTCCCCATATGTATAACTAGAGGGATCGTGCTAAGAAATCTTTTTTGCTTTAGCTTGTCTAGTCAGCGGTTCGTTCAAGTATTGACACTGTTTCTACGTGATACGTTTGTGGGAACAGATCAACCGGGGTAGCTTGAATAAGCTTGTAGCCGCATTCACCGAGTCGAACAATATCGCGAGCCCACGTCGAAGGATTACAACTTACATAGGCAACACGATGAGGATTGGCGTGTGCTATGTCTTGTGCAACACCATCGGCAAGACCTGTTTGTGGTGGATCCACAACAAGTGCGTCAAGGTGCCCCATGGTTGGGAGCTCCCGTGCACTATCTCCACCAACAATTTCGATGTCGACCTTGGCATTCTGCGCATTTCTTCGTAGATCGCGAACACTTGATGCGGCCGATTCTACCGCCAAGGTTTCTTTGCAAAGTTGTGCAATAGGAAGCGTAAAGGTGCCTACGCCGCAATAGAGATCGGCAACGCGCATTGACGAATCAATCTGAAGGCCTTCTATAACAAGATCGATGAGTTTGTCTGCTTGGGCGGTATTTACTTGAAAAAAGCTGGGCGCGCTTACGCAATAATTGAATCCATGCAATTCTTCAACCCAATGTCCTGCGCCGGAGAGTACTTCTACACCTTTGATCTTTCGCGATTTTCCCGGGTTTGCCATAATACGTACGATACTCGAGGTTTTGAGAGTGCTTGAAAGTGTTTTCGCAGCGGCGTCGCGTGGAAATGGTCCTGGACTTGTCCATAAGGCAATTTCGGTGCTATGCGTTCGCAGACTACTTCGAACGCCGATACGATAGATCCCAAGGTCGTTTGACCCTTGAAGATAGCGGAGTGCACCTCGTAGCGCTTTGGGTGTGTGTTCTATGGTTCGAACTGCTAAGGGACAGGAATCTGCAGGTTCAAGTTGATGCGAATGCGATTGATGAAATCCTACAACTAAAGGTTTGGGGGGTTTCACCGATGTAGCTAATTCAAGTTTATTGCGATATCCAAATTCGCGTTTGCT
>DIDE01000039.1:32004-42625 GCA_002417975.1 Eggerthellaceae bacterium UBA5808 | reverse complement strand
GTAGGCATTACCAGCGTTTTCCGTGCAAGAGGTGGGCCATGGCAGAAAAGACCAAGGACACCCGATCTAACGTGTTTTCTCTAGTTCAATCATACTCTACACGAACGATCGGGGTGATCATTTTTACGGAATGCCGCAAACTTGACGCAACAAAAATCCCAGTCGCACTTTTTCATACACTATAGTCACGTATCTATGTGCGATCGTGGTATAGGTAATAAAAGATATACGACTGGGATAATTAAACCGCTTATAAGATAAGAATCGGGCAAAGCAATGACCAAAATCATCGCACCTACCCGATACTAATCTTTTTGAACTATTTCTGATCCTTTGCGGCATCAGTTGCAGCCTTTGCAGCTTCAGCAGCTTCTCCGGCAACAGCATCGGCAGCTTCTGCAACAGCCTCGGCCGCAGCAGCGGCTTCCTTGGCCTGTTCAGCAGCTTCTGCAGCGGCAAACGTCTCTGCATTGCCAACCTTTACCTTGATGACGCTCTTGACGTCACGATGGATCGAAATAATTGCCTCGTGAACTCCGGCAGTTTTGATAGGAGCTTTGAGGTCGATGCGCTTACGATCAACTTCGATGCCCTGTTCTTTCAAGGCATCAGCGATCATTTGCGTCGTAACCGACCCAAACAGCTGACCTTCTTCGCCAACACGTGCATCGATTTCCACGACTACATCCTTAAGACGCTCGTGGAGATCCTGTGCCTGCGTCAAACGCTCAGCTTCACGTTTCTCGATATTGTGCCGACGCTGCTCGAGTTGCTTCAAGTTTCCCGAAGTAGCGGTGACGGCGATTTTCTGAGGAAGAAGGTAATTGCGAGCGAAACCAGGAGCAACGTCGACGACGTCACCCTCGATGCCCTTCCCCTTCAATTCCTGAAGTAGAATAACTTTCATAATCTCCCCCTGTATTAGCGGTTGCGGCGGTCGCCACGGCCGCTGACGGCGGGAACGGCGTAAGGCATCAAAGCCATTTCGCGCGCACGCTTGACCGCAATAGCGACCTTGCGCTGGTGCTGCATGCACGCACCCGTTACGCGACGCGGCTTGATCTTTCCGCGATCGGTTACATATTTACGCAGCATCTGTGTATCTTTATAGTCGATGTACTTCGTATCGTCCTTGCAGAACTGGCAGTACTTACGACGAGGCTGCTTCACATATTCAGACATTTCAAACCTCTTTCGAATTCCGCTTAAAACGGAATATCTTCATCGTAGACCGAGGCGTTCACCGATGGAGCCGGTTTGGCAGGAGCCGTCGCCGGATGCGGTGCCGAGTTGTTGTTGTCTCCTCGAGGTGACATAAACTCGATTTCATCAACGATGACTTCGAGTTTGCTCCGCTTTTGCCCGTCACGTTCCCACTGGCTCCAGCGCAACTTTCCTTCGATGGCAACTTTACTACCCTTATGCAGGAATCTCGATATGCTCTGGCCACGTGTGCCGAACATGGTGCAATCCACGAAATTCGGATAATCTTCCCATTCGCCAGTTTGCTGATTCTTGCGACGATCGTTGACAGCAACGCCGAATCCAAGAATCGGAAAACCGCTCGAAGTTGAACGAAGATCCGGATCGCGGGTTAGATTACCGCTAATTACAACTCGATTAATGCTCATGGTCTTCCTTCTTTCATGCTCCTGTGGATCATAGATCTATCCGTTACCGATGATTAATCACGATCGGAACGGCAGACGATCATATGACGCAATACGATATCGGAAATACGCAGGACACGATCGAGTTCCTTGATGTTTTCGGGATCGGCATGAAAATTAACGAGCGTGTAATCACCCTCATTAAGACCTTCGACCTCATAGGCCAGCTTGCGCTTGCCCCATGATTCTACGTTGTCGATAGTACCCTTACCTTCGGCAATGGCGCTTTCGATACGCTTTGAGATCGCGGCACGAGAATCTTCGTCGATAGACGGAGCGACAAAATATAACAGTTCGTAAGCCTTCATTAGCTCACCTCCTCTGGACTTTACGGCTTCGGGGTTATGATTGATACCCGAAGCAGGATTTAGCTTTGCTAGTCTAACACGCACGCTTCATTCTTGCAAAAAGAGCTCACATGCCTTCATCGCCTCGCCACACTCGCTCGCGTTGTACGCAGTTCTAATCCTATCGCGTCGATCATTCTCCATCCTTGCGAAAAGCTTACATTACGCATACAGATTTAATCTGCAGCTGTACCATCGTTGTGCAATTGGCTTATGCAAGCTATCGATCGCGCTCAAAGCAATCGCATGACAATCAATCGTTGCCACATGCAATCTGTGCATCTCTATCAGAATTAGCACCGTACAGTTAGCATCTGAACTCGTCTAAATTTACGCTTCTTGCGGATCAGTTGGCGCCGCATCATGATTTTCATCCGAAGCATCAGCTTCTTCTGCATCGCTATCATCAGCCGAAGGATTATCCGCGTCGGTGTCGTTTTCCGTCAATGTGAATTCCATAAAGTTTGGTGCGGCGCCTACGTAGACTACTTCGTCTTCAAACACAGGCTGCTCGCCCTCTTGCTCGGCTGGCGTATAAAGACGCCCTATAGCGTATCCTTGTTCTCCACCAGGCGTGCCGCCTTCGACGATTAGAGCATCATGTTGACCCTCATCCGTCTCTAGATATCCGTCATAGCAGAATCCATAACCATCAGCGCCACGAACGTGTTGGACCGTATGGCGTGCAGACTTGAAACAATCTTCAGGCGTTTTGCCTGCATGGTCTTCCATAAACAAATTATCTTTAATCGCAAGCGCCGAAAACGGGGTGAGTTCTTCCCCTGATTCAAGCGTTTTTTGACCCTTCTGCAGCGCGTAGAGCATGATCTTTTTGAGCGTTTCATCAATCTCAGGAACAGCATTTTTTGATTCGTCAACGATCCGATCAGCCATAGTAAGCTCCTTTCACGGGGTATTTCATGTCCCAAGTATACGCCCTTATGCGCTCTTAGCGACTCATGCTGGTATATGCTTATATCTTAATTTCCCACCGTAGCAGCTATCTCTTCTATCAAGCGAGCACATCCTTCAAGATCACTCACGTTAAGAGATTCATCAAGTGAGTGAAAATGGGTCATGCCGCTTCCCATAAGGATCGGCTTTGCTCCTTTTGTACCAAGAACATTTGCATCCGATCCTCCGGCTGTCGCCTTGCACACGGGTTTGAGACCAATTGCACGAGCTGCCCGCTTGACCATATCAATCGTTGGATCGTCCTCGGCATATAAAAATCCAGGATATGATAATGTCCACTTAATATCGACCGTGCCACCAAATGTCTGTGCCCCTGTAGTAAGAGCAGCACTTATTTGGTCTTTGAGACAAATCGCCTCATCAGCATCGACCGAACGGCACTCACCCCGCACTGTTGCATCTTCGGGCACAACGTTAGTTGCCGATCCTCCATCGATTATTCCAACATTGCATGTTGTCGTTTCACCTTGACGTCCGTTGGGCATGCGTTCAATAGCATGCGCAGCCATCACAATTGCATTACGACCTTTTTCTGGCTCAACACCTGCATGAGCCGCCTGACCATGGAACGTTGCCGTATACACATAATGATAAGGCGCGGCTATGCATATTGTGCCAGCTGAACCATCTGAATCAAAGACGAAGCAGGGTGTCTCTTCCGTAAATAAATCATCAGGATAATGTGGCGCTCCTGCAACGCTCAATTCCTCGCATACAGAAAATAAAACGGTAATATCAGGGTATGCACGACCAGATTCTTTCACGCTCTCGACACCTTCAAGAATTTCGGCAATGCCCGATTTATCATCGCCTCCCAGCACGGTTGAGCCATCAGAATGAATAACGCCATTCTCGATAATGGGGTGAACGCCAATACAAGGAGACACGCAATCCATATGTGCAGAAAAAGCAATATGTCCAGGAGCAGTGCCAGTAAGATGCGCAATAATTTGGGGCGTATCTGACTCAGTCTCATGCTGCGACTCATCAAAATCAACGGTAAAGCCAATCCGCTTAAGCTGCTGTGCACAGTAATGCGCTACCGATGATTCACGTTGCGATGGACTATCTATAGTTACTAAGTCAAGAAAGGTATTGAGTACACGCGTACGATTCATGGGGGATTCTCGCTTTCTCTTATCGAAAGATCAGCTTATGCAAATAGGCAACTGCACTATCGCAGTTGCAAATAACAATACAATGCTCTATCTAATACGCAACCCTAGGCATCTGCTTTCTTATATGGTATTCAGCCAAAATGAACGAATCACCAACCAAAAACATATCAATTACGACTTCATTGCAAAAGTCGTACCAACAGCACAACGAATTTCGTAGAAGGTACAATAGTTGTATTACAACGTATCGAGGCCTATCGCAATGAAGCATTTTGAACATATTCTTAATATGCGCGATCTGGGAGGATTGTGCACTGCAGACGGATCGATGATCCAAGCAAAAAAGCTCTACCGTTCTGCTAGCCTTGGTTCTATCGATGCCGACGAAAAACAACACCTTTTAGGCGATTGCCGCATTCGATCTATCATCGATCTCCGCACGACATTTGAGCGCAACGCGCAACCCGATCCGCCTATTGAGGGCATTACTAATCAGAGCATTCCTCTTTTGCCTGCCAAATCTCTTGGTCTAACATTTGAAGATGGCAATCTTGGTGAGCTTCTGCGTGGAGCGTGGAATCCCGATGATTTTGATATACGAAGCCTCTATACCAACATGGTCGACGAAGTAACAGCACCTCGGTGGAGGGCTATCTTCAAGACACTACTCAACAGCGACAACACCGCAATTCTATGGCATTGTACCAATGGGAAAGACCGTACTGGCGTCGTAGCTGCACTCATACTTCTGACACTTGGCGTTCCACAAGCCGCAATTATGGATGACTACCTACGCACCAACAACGAGCTTGCATCCCAACGAATGAAGACGCTCGAACGAGTTGCCAGCAAAAAAGCACAGCCAGGCATTGCCGAAAAAATAGGCTCACTACTTGAAGCTCGATCTACCTACTTGCAAGCAGTCTTTGACTACATCGATGCAACGTATGATGGATTAGCTGGTTTCCTTGAAGATATCTGCCAGATTGGTATTGCTGAAGATGACGAACTTCGAAAACTCTATCTTCAGTAGATAGCGCAGCAATACGCTATAAGGTAGATTTTCTAACACCGAATCATATGTAGATGCATCACCTATAATATGGATACAGGTACTGTTTTCGCATTTTTCGTGTGCGCAAGCAACGAGCGCCCGCCTGTCTTCTTGTTCGATGCGCGCAACTGTTATATACTACAAAACCGCTGTTATGTTACGAATACCGACAGCTAATCGATCAAAACGGAGAGATGTCCGAGCTGGCCGAAGGAGCACGATTGGAAATCGTGTATACGCCACAAGCGTATCTGGGGTTCGAATCCCCATCTCTCCGCCAGATAGATTCTGACGGCATATGTATGAATTAGCAGCAGTAAGCGGCCTATAAGACCATCATAGGATCGCTTATGGATTTGTTCATGTACTCATATAGAGTGCATGCTACCCGTGGAGGGGTGGCAGAGTGGTTGAATGCGGCGGTCTCGAAAACCGTTTTGCCGGCTTACCGGTAACGAGGGTTCGAATCCCTCCTCCTCCGCCAGTTATTTTTTAATTGTGAACAGCGCATATGTTGTTCTAACGCATAAGGGAATCAGCCATTGGCTGATTCCCTTTCTATTTCTTCTAGATGCCTAAAACAAAAATTCCGGACACCCTCACGGGCATCCGGAATTTCGTGTAACAACGTTTTCGATAGCTTGATCTGTTTAAGAAGTTATACGCTCATTCTCAAACATGGCACCAAACGACGTAGCTTATTAGTTGCTGCTTGATGATGCGTCGGTTGATGATGAGCTGCTATCACTCGAGCTGCTATCGCTTGAACTGTCGTCGCTTGACGAAGAATCACTTGAGTCGCTGCTCTCCTGATATTTGCTCATATCAAGATCGTAAGGCAGACCCTTAGGCATGTCGTTCACCTGGATATCAGCCTGATCTTTGTAGTCAGAATACCAGCTTGAATAAGCCTGTGAGCTGCTTTGGCTCTGCAGAACCTGACGTACATAATCAACGAGTGCTGTCGGCACCTGATCAAGGCTCGTGATCGAGTCTGGAGCCGTATATTCATCGGTGCACTTAATGATATGAATACCGTACTCGCTGTTGACCAGACCGCTTACTTGGCCTTTGCTCAATCCACTCAGAGCATCGGTGTATTCAGTCACGAACGAATTCAGCATATCCCAACCAACATCTCCGCCATCGGCAGCAGATGCCGTATCTTTTGAATATGTTTTAGCGGCTGTCTCGAAATCAAGCGTACCAGCATTGATTTGGTCGAGCACCTGTTGTGCCGTATCGGTATCGCTGCTGTCAAACAAGATCTGAGAAGAACGCTTAGCACCACTGAAATAAGGACCGTACTGTTCGACGCTCGTAAGAAGATCGTCGTCAGAAACTGATGTATCGCTGGTAGATACCTTCGACTTAAGTCCGTTTTCTAGCATCGCAACACGTACGTTGCTCCGATAACTATCTTCCGTCATGCCTGCAGACGAAAGTGCACTCGTCCATTCGTCGTCGGAATTGTACTTTTCTTTCATCTTCTCGACTTGAGCATCGACATCGTCATCGCTTACCGTTACATCATATTGATCGGCAGCTTGTTTAATGAGCTCGATCCCCGTGTAATAGTCGATAACCTGCTCACGAACGGCAGATGGTGTCGTGCTGTACTGGGCCATCCATGATCCCCAGTCATCCTCGCTCGTTACACCTGCACTCGTACGAAAATTCTGGATGTAATCGGTAATCGTTTGTTCTTGAATCTCGGTACCATTGACCGTTGCCGCAACCCCAGAACTTCCATTTGATCCCGAAGCGCAAGCAGTAAGTCCTACCGCGCAGACCGCAGTCACGCCGAGCGTGCCTACAAGCCGAACTAACTTTGAAACCTTCATATATTGAGCCATACCTTTCTGACGCTCCGCCTACAGGTATAAAATCATCTGGGCTGAATTGTCGCACATGGGGTTATGTGCTCACACGATTGCACAATATGCCCATTTTCATTTCATAACGTAACCGCTGTTTTCTACTTGCTAAGTATCAATCTTATATCATATAGTCCCTGTTAGATACTATTTTCTTCTGAATATATAGACGTGCTATATCTAACCTTTCAATTATGAAATACTCGCACAATCTTTCTTGATTCATCTCGTAACGGTTCGCTAAAGCTACAATATTGGTATGAAATCTTTTAATAAACAGAGCACATCTAACCCCTATGCTAACTCCCGTAAGCAGACACTTCAGGCATTTTCGTCGCATATCGATGGATCGTCTGAAAGCCTTTTTGCAGTTGTAAGCAGTACCCACCTCAGCATTGCCGCACGTGATGCTCTTAAAAAAACATGTGCGGCTCTTGGTTATGGACGCGCAATCGTCTATGTAACACTTGATCTGCCGTCCTCCCTTACGAAGTCAGATGAAAAGCCTATCGATCGTATGCGCCTTATGGAACTCATCGAAGGACTTGATCCTGTCTGCCTCGTAGCAACCGACACCGAAGCAGCACGCCGTTGCGGAGATGCATATCACGCACCATATGAAACGATGATGCAAACGCATCTATTCGGCCGTCCCGCTTGCTCCTTTGACAAGTTCGAGGCATTGCTTGGGTCAGACGAAAAACGCCAAAGCGCATGGCGTTGCCTCAGGTCTCTTCGATTTAAGCACTAACGTATAGGCTATAGACATCAAATGTGTGTCTGAAAGTGAATCGACACCATATACGTCCCTCCCTACATAACTATGCGTCGGCTGCCCCGAAGGACAGCCGACGCATCAGACGAGAAGCATAGAGCTTTTGGAAAAGCATCTTTACTATATCGAGTATATTATTCTCTGTCAAGGATAATTGATTAGATTATCATGCAGTTTGGCTGAAGAGTAGTTTCACTTTTCGCAGAATAGAGTAAAGTTGCTAAAGATCGAAGACATAGGTGACTTGCAGCCCCACTATGTACAAAGGGGCACGGCCACCCATGGGTGCCGTTATAGCACCTGTCATATTATTGCAAATGATATGACAGCCTATTGATATACTATGTAACAAAACACGTCAAAATTTTACGTGACGAAGATCGACAGGAACGCCATGACCGAATCAGCACAACCCAATGACGACCAAATACTTATCGTCGGAGCAGGTCCCGCAGGTGTAACTTGCGGCTTGGAGATACTCTCCCAACATCCTGATGCGCATGTACGTATTTTGGAAGCGTCTCATAAGGTAGGCGGCATTTCACGTACCGTTTGCGTTCAGGGTAACCGCATGGATATCGGTGGTCATCGTTTTTTTACCAAGAATGAGCGCATCCTCGACTTATGGAATTCCATCCTGCCCCAGCAAGGTGCACCCACATACGATGACGCCAAACTCGGCCGTACGCGTACGCTCACACCTGGCGGCCCCGATCCTTCTCAAACCGATCGCGTAATGTTACGCCGTCATCGTGTTTCACGCATTTTTTACGACAACACATTTTTCGATTACCCCCTATCGCTTAAGCCAAAAACACTTGCCGCAATGGGCTTTGGCAGAACAATAAGCGTCGGATGTTCATACCTAGCGTCGACAATGCATAAATTGCCCGAAACGTCGCTTGAAAATTTTTATATCAATCGATTTGGCAAAAAACTTTATAGTATGTTCTTCGAAGGCTATACCGAAAAGGTATGGGGACGTCACCCCTCAACAATCTCAGCTGATTGGGGATCGCAGCGCGTTAAAGGTCTGTCCATTCTCGCAGTGGTCAAAGATATGCTTAAAAGTGCACGTCACCACAGTACTGATGCAACGACCGAAACAAGCCTTATCAAAGAGTTCCTCTATCCAAAATTTGGCCCTGGTCAACTCTACGAAACAATTGCTCAGGAATTTTGTAACCACGGGGGCGAAATCACCTATGGCATGCGCGTCAATGGCATAAACATTTCTTCTCAGGGAACCGTTGAATCAATTTGCTGCCAGGATGAACAGGGCTTAAAGCAAACGATTCCTTGCACATCGCTCGTCTCTTCGATGCCGTTGGTTGATTTGGCACAGTCTATTGGCACAGTAATGCCTGATAATGTGCGTGCTATTGCCGAGGGCCTTCCCTATCGTGACTTTGTAACTGTCGGTCTTTTGGTAAACAAGCTAAGCATCAAGAATCAAACTGACATTCCAACACTTGGAAACATAGTTCCTGATAATTGGATCTACGTTCAAGATGATGGCGTCAAATTAGGCCGCCTGCAAATTTTCAACAACTGGTCACCTTATCTTGTCGAAGACCCAGACAATACCGTGTGGATCGGACTGGAATACTTCTGCGATGAAGGCGATTCATTCTGGACAATGGCAGAGGAAGATTGCATAGATCTCGCTCGTCAAGAGCTGATTAAGATCGGTGTCATTGACCCATCGACAGAAATTCTTATGGATCATCGCGAACGAGTTCAAAAAGCCTATCCAGCCTATTTTGATACGTATGCCCAAATTGGCACTTTGCGTTCCTGGCTTAAATCAGTTCCTAATCTCTACTGCATTGGACGCAATGGGCAGCATCGCTATAACAATATGGATCATTCAATGCTTACTGGTCTTCTTGCCGCCGATGCAATCTGCGGCAAAGCAGTAACCCAAGATGATATCTGGAACGTTAATACCGAAGAAGGATACCAAGAAGGTTCAGCAGGTGAAACCGACGAGGAAGCTGAATCTACATCAGAAACAGCTGCTACCGTTAGTGTCGCAACCAACTAAGATTGCGTGCTCTAATTCGGACGATGATTCGTAAGCCAGAAGCACGCTGAACTTAAATTGCGTGCACTCACACCACGTCTGTTACCTGTTCGAACACAATAGACGTGAATCTGTACTGTCCAAGATAAATAAGTTGCAGCATCGTACTCTCAGGCGCAATAGATGTAGGGACTATACCCAGAACTGGAACATCTGTTTAAGCGTTGTAGCAATCCCTGGATGCGCGAGTAAACTATCAGGTCCGGTCGGGGCAGATGATCCCCCGATCATGAACAGGACAAACAGTACATCAAATGCAGCTGTCACTAACACCAGACCAACGAGCAAGCCTCGTGCAGTATAAGAAAGCGAACGCATGGTTTGTCTGTTTGCTAAGACAAACGACTCGTTAGTCACAGCAGCGTTACAGCACATAGCCTCACGATCGGATTTGTCTACGAGAGAAATCGTCTCATCATCCGTAACAGCACGTTCATCCGCTGATCGGCTTATATCCCGTATCCTCTGTGATACTCCAATAGCTACTACAGCTGCTGCTATCGCCAGAAGGAAGCAAAAATCAAGTTGATAGCGGGCGACCAATCCACCCACTTGCGTATCAAGAACAACCAAAATCAGCGTCGCAGCAACCAGTGTACTTACAACAGACAGCACCGCACGACGATCACGAATCAAACCGGCAACAAGAATCAGCCACAGAAATGGCATACAGGCAAACGCGCCCCCGGGCATTGGTTCGACATAGTTCATGCCACCAA
>DIDE01000039.1:23514-31950 GCA_002417975.1 Eggerthellaceae bacterium UBA5808 | reverse complement strand
CAATACGACCGAAAGCAAATCCCCTTAAGGTCATGTCAACAACAGTAAGATTATAGCCAGCACCAAAATCAGTAGGAGACCCAAACCGAGCAGCGTTATAGCACGCGAGACCAATACCAACGCATATAAAAGGTGCTATTAGGGCAGTAAGCGTCGCAACACGATGCTGTGGATGTTTGATCGCACTGGCAAGAAGAACAATGCCAAACACTGCAACGATTGCCAGAGGCGGACGCGTACCAAGAATGCAGGCAATCGCAATCGATCCGAGTGCCGTGCAACATACCGAATGCTCATTCCATGCACGAAGCCATGCATACAGTCCCCATACGGCAAGCGCAATCGCAAGCGTCACAGGAATCTGATACAGCGACGGGCATAAAAGCGCATACCCAAATCCCATAGAGAGTACGCACCCTGCAAAAGCTAGAAGAACTGCAGCAACACTTGATCTGGGAAAATATCGCTTAGCACCATAACGAAGCAACATAGCAGTACCAATAATCGCTGCGAATGTGCAAAATGCAACGACCCACCCCGTCGGTAACGGCATACCATGCGTAATGAGATGAAAAGGAACAAAGAAAAGCAGACAAGGAACTATCCCGAAATAAACGTAGTACGATCCATTATGATAAGCTGCATCCCAAAAATATGCTTCGCCTGTCTGGGATTCCATAGCATCACGAACACTGGGATCATAGGGATTATCAATCTGAGCGAGCCAAGCAGGAGGCTCCTCGGGTAAGCAAACACTCCCACTTAATAGAGAATCTGCAAGCTCATCGTATTCACGTTGTGCGTCCTCGTTATACCATGCAGGCGTAGTCGATCCTGCATCTGACCCATCAGATACATCCGATTGATTCGAAACACCCAAATAAGCAGGGTTAACAAACATAAGAGCAAGTGCAATCATGCACAAGCCGAGAGACAGACCAGCCATTCCACGGTTAAGCGTACGCGACGCCTCTGATACGGTTTTAGACCAGATAGAACAACCAGGCCTTAAAGCATACAGACACAGGCAAAGTATCCATACAAAGAAGAATCGCACAGGATACACCGTAAAAGGCACGGTCGCATTAAGCTGCACTGACGTGATATACACAGGATACGTGGCATCATCTACACCAGACAGCGTCAGCGAAGAAGCATAACCGTACAAATGAATCGTCTGATACGTAGAACGATCATTCGATGAGCATATATCCATCTGCGTCACATAATACGGCTGGTTGTTTCCTTCGTCAGAAGCCCATAAGGCTACCTGAGCATCTGTAGCCGAACCATCAGGTGAAGCAACAGTAATTCGGACATCCTGTACCGCTGTATCAAGATCGGAAAATGTGAGCGAATCTTTGGCACTTTGCAACACGGTCGGTTGCGTAAGCACATCAGACGTTTGAGATCCAAGTGTTTCCCAATGCGACAGGTTGCAGAGTCCAAATTCCCACACGCAAGCGATTACGAAGGTGACAAGAATAACTTTTAGAGACGATCGCATACGATGCGACACTTTAGGTAGTTTTTTCATCTCTACGCCAACCATTACGCAATGCCTAATTAAGCGCTAAAGTTCGTACATATAGTGGAAAACATCTTCACGCTGAACGGTTACCTGAACTTTGAGCTCGGTTCCTACTTTGTTAAGCGCTTCTTGGACGGCATTAAAATCAGCACTTTCGCCACCAAGCGAAATAAGCATAGTCATACTAAAAATATCATCCAAGATAGTCTGGCTGATATCAATAATGTTTGCATCATTCTCCGCCAGAGCATTCGCGATGGCTGCAACGATACCGCTCTTGTCTTTTCCCAGTACAGAGATTACACAGCGCATGAAACTGTCCTTTCAGTCAATGTATCTGTCTATCATATACTTGTGTGAACGTTGTCATATCCACGAAACGAAATCCCCACGACCTCGATCGATTCATACTTCGTTCAGTGTCAACATCTAGCAACCTCGTATGCACTACATTATCAAGTACTTGCCCTATAGTAAGCAATGCGCTGCTCATGTATGCGTAAAACATGCATGAGTTCGCTTCTAGTACACGTACGAGTCCGTTCCAAGCGCACTAATGACCCAAAATCAGCGACAATGCCTCAGAACGCGTCGTATGACTTTTTGCAAAGATGCCGCGCACGGCACTCGTCGTTGTCTTTGATCCAGCTTTTTTTACACCACGCATACTCATGCAAAGGTGTTCTGCCTCCATAACAACCATTGCGCCTTGCGGATGTAACTGCTCAATAAGAGTATCGGCAATCTGCCCCGTTAATCGTTCCTGAACCTGAGGACGACGTGCATAGGAATCAACCAGTCGAGCTAACTTTGAAATGCCACAAATACGCCCATCTTTTGAAGGAATATAGGCAACATGTGCCTTGCCAAAAAATGGCGCAAGATGATGCTCACACATCGAATAGAACGGGATATCGTGGACGAGAACCATTTCTTCATGGTGCTCGTCAAACGTCGTTTCAAAATAGCGTGCCGGATTATCATAGAGCCCAGCACAGCATTCTGCATACATACGTGCAACACGCTTAGGAGTGTCGAGCAAACCATCACGCGTTGGATCCTCTCCGATTCCTTCGAGTATCATACGAACGCCTTGTTCGATCTTCTCCATATCCATATATTGAGCTGCTGGCAAAAGGTCATCGTTCATGAGTATGCTTCGCTTCCTTTTTTTCGTCTTAGCCTGCCATTGTATTACAGGTCAATCTCTAGAGAGACGGGACAATGATCGCTCCCCATAACCTCCCGATACATCAACGCCATTTGAATACGATCAGACAGTGACTGACTCACAAGAAAGTAGTCGATCCGCCATCCCGCGTTATGGGCGCGCGCATTAAAACGATAGCTCCACCACGAATATGCTCCCGTTGTATTGGGATTAAGATAGCGATACGTATCGACAAAACCTGCATCGAGCAGTCGCGAGAACTTGCTTCGTTCTTCATCGGAAAATCCTGCATGACCCCTGTTAGGACCAGGATTCTTTAAATCGATATCCAGATGAGCAACGTTAAAATCACCGCACATAATAACGGGCTTTGGATCGGTTACATGAGGACCTAAAGGTGTCGATCCTTCCTCAAGGCCTAGACAAAAGTCGCGGAAAGCATCGTCCCACTCCATACGAAAATCGATACGAGCTAGCTCATTTTGTGCATTGGGCGTGTAGACATCGACAAACCAAAAATCGTGATATTCGAGAGCACAGATGCGTCCTTCTTTGTCGAGGTCAGGAAGGCCAAGACCGTGAATAACTTGAAGAGGTTCCGTCTTGCTAAGAACAGCTGTACCCGAATACCCTTTTCGTTGCGCATAGCTCCAGTATGTGTAATACCCGGGCAGATCAAGATCGATTTGCCCCTCTTGCAGCTTTGTTTCTTGAATAGCAAATATATCAGCATCGAGCTGCTCGAATGATTCTTTGAACCCTTTGCGTGATACCGCACGCAAACCATTAACGTTCCAAGAAACCATTCGCATGAGCAAACCGCCTATTCTTATAGAGGATCAAGAGTATCAAGCAGTACTTTTCACTAAGCATACATGAGTGATCTGTTTTCAGCTATAGCACCACTATTATCCCAACATGCACGATCGCCCCGACGTCGGTTACATCCGAACGTCGAGGCGATGCAATAAGGAGGGATATCGCTATGTGCAAATAGTCGTGCTATCTTCCTATTTAACTACGTCGGAAACGACTGATCCAACATTGCGGCCAAAGACAGTAATGTCGCATACTGCGTTGCCGCCAATACGGTTATTACCATGAATGCCACCTGTTACCTCACCAGCTGCATATAGATTTTTAACTGGCTGATCGCTTGAATTCAAAGCCTGATTCTTGGTGTCAATCTTAATGCCACCCATTTCATGGTGAATACCAGGAGCAACCTTAATCGCATACATCTTGCCTTCGTTGAACGCAATCATACCTGAGGTACGGCCAAACTCATCAGCCTTACCCGCGGTCGTGTCTTCGTTATACGAAGCAATGGTCTCCTGCAAGGTCGCTGGGTCTACACCTATTTTGCTCGCAAGTTCCGCTGTGCTATCGGCACTGGTAACGAGGCCCTTCTTTTCATACGTCTTGATAGCTGTATTTTTGTCATATACTTGCTGATCAAATATTTCCCAAGAGAATGAATTAGGCTGTGCAAGTTCTGCGGCAGATACCTTATCGCGTGTGCTCATCTCATCATAGAAGCGCTTGCCGTCCGTATTGACCAGAATTGCACCCGTGCCACGAATACCTTCGGCAATCAGCGTAGCAGTCGTCTGCTCGACAGTCGGATGAATCTGGATTTGATCCATCTGGATTAATTCGGCACCGGCATTTTCAGCCATGACATAGCCATCGCCCGTTGCGCCAGGTTGGTTTGTTGAGATGTAGTCCTTAAGATCAGGACGATATTTAGAAATCAAATCCTTGTTTGATCCCAAACCGCCAGTCGCAAGAATAACAGCCTTCGCATTGACCGTTGTATCCTTACCATTGATTGTTGCCTTAACGCCGGTAACTGCACCACTGTCATCAGTCATAAGCTCCGTTACTTCTGCGTTCATCATAACGGTGATGTTGCGATTATTTACCGCACTTTCGAGGCCAGGGACCAGCGTCAATCCGACAGCAGATCCATCATGAGGACGATGGCAACGCTTAACAGACATACCGCCAGTCGTAGAAATGTTATCGAGCGTTACACCAAGACCATCAAGCCAGTCGATGGCAGCCGCCGAATTATCGCACATGAAGTGGATCAATTCGAGATTGCCCGTATCGTGACCGCCTTCGTAGGTTTCCTTCGCAAAAAGGTCGTTACTATCCTCAATCCCCTGAGCCTTTTGGAATTTCGTTTCGGAAGCGTTCATGCCGCTTGAAGAAAAGTTCGTATTGCCTCCAACAACCGACATCTTCTCCAAAATAACGACGTCGTTTATACCTGCATCGAATGCGGTAATTGCAGCAGACATACCTGCACCACCCATGCCGACAACAACGACATCATGACTTTCACTTTTTGACGAGCCCGAAGAAGATTTACTTGGCGAAGCACAGCCGCTCAACCCTGCGCCCATAACACCCAGCGCTCCGAGAGCACCGACGCCCGCTACAAAGCCACGACGAGATACGCCATGCTTTGACGCGTCGCCGTATATATCGGCGATCGTCGTCGTCTGCTCATCATTCAGTTCTTCCATGATTCCCTCCCTCTGCTCCCCCTCCGGAAGCATTATGTGTATTGCAAGGTTTTCTTACAATTTGAAACTACATATAGTCTACATAGAGGGAATTATCAGCCTACACCCATAATGGATGTAATTGCCATAAAGCCTTATACTTATTCGTAGGGGAGGATAGCTATGACTACAACCGTCAAGCTGATGGTCTGTGCTGGCTGCAGTCTAGCGGCATTATTCGCAGGTAACTGGATCGTCAATGCGCTTACTATACCGGTCGCTCTTTGGGATGATCCGGATCTTATGATGCGCTTTTCCGCCCTAACAATGTATCTTTTGCTGCTCGCGATTACGCTTTGCGCAGCTCGTGCATTCGGCACTCGGTGGCCACAACATCAACGACACTTCATACTTATTCTTAGCGCGATTGGACTTATTCTCTCGTGCTTTGGCGTCATGCTTCTTCACGCCATTGCAGGCGGTCTAAACGGATGGTACATCGGAATTCCCGCTGCCCCTACAGCTATTGCCTTGTTTCTCGCGCAAAGCGCGGATGCCCCCCTTACCGCCGCGCTCCTTACTCTATTGGCACGCATACCACGTCGCTATCTCCTGCCAACAGTCACATTCGGCACCCTTGGCGGATTCATCATCGAATCATTCTGCGGCCTTGCATCAGACATGCACGTATTCCCGATGGTCAATAAACTCTTACTTACCGGGTTTTTGCTCATGGGAGGCTTTGCGCTTCTTATGCTCGGCTACTATTACGCTCTGCACGGCGGAACACTTGAACAGGTAAAAGTGCCTTACACCCCGCATACTCGATTCGGACAGTCGCTTGTTCATATCGCGGATCGTCTGCATCTTAAAGATCGATTTGATCTAAGCAGAAACGATGACAGCATGGACGTGTTTATTAATCCAACCAGCAATCGTGCATTCACACAATCGCTCGATAAGCGCCAGATGGCACACCCGTATTCCTTACCTTCATTGCTATGGCAGATTGGGACAACACTCCCCCCACGTTTTGTTGTCATTACTATCGTGTCAACGATTATCTTAGGATTTATGCACAGTAGTTCTGCGCTTACCTTTGTTTATACTTCCCCCATTACCGTTGGACTTATCGTGCTCCTATCAATCGCCGCACTCAGCAGCAGCATTTGGAATATCCGCGATATGTTTTCGATCGCGTTTATTTGCACGGCAGCAGGAATCCTTTTTGAAACACCGCTCACGACCACCATACCGAACGCTCCTCAGCTTCTTACCAGCACTGGATCGGCACTATTCGAAATCGCTGTCGTCGCTTTATCGGTACGCTACATCCAAAGCAGTACACAAATTGTATTGGCCGCAGTAAGCGCACGACTCATCACTATCTTTGGCCACTTTCTGGGATCAATGCTCGGAACAATCGCTATGTCATCAAGCTCAATTTCTGTCTCGAATTGTTCGCTGTTTATCGTGTTTGTCTATCTATTACTCGTTTTGTCGTTGTATCGACACTCAGGTAGCAATAAGAATCAATCACCGGAGTTGAGCGCATCAAAATTAGGTAGCCAACCGCAAAATGTCGAGGGGTCTATTGAGCCAGTTCAAACTACAACTACCCCTTTGCATTCTTCTAATGTACCCGGTCAGCTAACACAGACAACATCAGAATCCGATTCAATAGACGCTGATATAAACACTGACACCCGCACATTTACCGAAGACACGTATTGGGATGGTCCGTGCCAGATTATCGCGAATAAATATCAACTTACCGCACGCGAAACCGACGTATTAAAACAGCTCGCTCGAGGTCGAACGCTCAACGCTATCGCCGACGAATTTGTGCTGTCTTCGAATACGATCAAGATGCACATCAAACATATCTATCAAAAACTTGATGTGCACAGTAAGCAAGACGTCATTAAATTAGTTGATATTACACGCGATGCTGCACAAAATACTGATGCGCAGGGTACTGGTCCGCAAAGTGCCAAATAGGTCATTTTCCTGCAGCCTTATCAGATAGGTCCTTCACAGGACGCGCAACATCAGGGGAAGGATTCTCCTAAACCTGCATCCTTATCGCAAGTACCTTATATGTAACTTCTGCCCGTATGTAACTTCTGCCCGTTGTCATAAATCACCTTTGGATGCAGTCTGGTGCGAACCTTGCCGCATACGCATTCTATATGCACCCTTGCATCACCTTTGGATGCAGACTGGTTGAGGTACAAGTTGTTGAGGCATATGAATAACCTTGATGTAGCGGATTGAATGTGGATTGGCAGAGAAACATGCCGTTGAAACGTATAGGCAACCTCAATGTAGCGAATTGAATGCGATCCAGTAGAGAAGCATGCCGTTGAAGCACATAAGAGATGCCAGTGCGGCATCTTTGGATGTAGCTGCACGAAGGAGCATGCTGCTGGGATGCATAAGTTGCCCCGACATAGAACCATCGAATGCAGATCGTTAATGAAGCATGTCGTTGAGACCTATTGGAGATGCCAATGCAGCATCTTCGAATACATTCTGACCAAGGAAAATGCTGTTGAGACGTATACGTAACCTAAATGTAGCGTCTTGAATGAAGCGCTGGCAAATGGAAGCCGATTCGTGTTTTTCGAACGTATGCAATAGGTAAAACGTCTCCATAACGCCTGATGAAAAGCGCGACCTATAGAGTTCAGAAAATGTCCGATACCATGTGGGTGAAAAAATCTCGCGTTTCGGCACTTGCTCGCCAGCGTGACGACATTCCGTCATGCTCATGCAGCATTCCTCTACATTTGTACTAGCTCATCCTACTTGCATCACATTCCGCTACGGTCACACTACATTCTGGTGTGCTCGCTCCGTATTCGTTATGATCACGCTACATTCTGCTATGCTCGCCCCGTATCTATCATGATCAGGCTACATCCTACTACGTTTGCCTTGTATCACCATGATCACACATGCATTCCGATACGTTTGCTCTATATTCGTCACGCCTACGCTACATTCCGCTGTTCGCTCTGTATCTACCCCGTTTGCGCTCTATTCGCATCATGCACGTAGCGTATTCGCCATCACGAAGAATATATGCAACAAGCGGAGGAACGGCAGCCGTTACACTAGTACCCTGCTCGATACAAGCGAGGAGCGTACCGCCACATTTGTACTACATCCGTCAAGGATCAGCTAATACGCCTAGGAGTTACTAGGTTGAGAGTTAC
>DIDE01000039.1:0-23423 GCA_002417975.1 Eggerthellaceae bacterium UBA5808 | reverse complement strand
GTTACTAGGTTGAGAGTTACTACTCCCAAAATTTATTACGTCCAAAACTGAAATGTCTGCCGCAAATATTCCCATAGTTCAGGGCTGCTACCACCAGCCGTATTGCATCCCGCATTCGAGTGCATGAACAAGAATAACAAGAACGTGTAGGCCAACGTCGCCGCAATAGCAGCACGCAGGCACCGAACAGCCGTATCATTCGCAGCATCGTAATCATTTCTGATTGTGCGATGAGACAGTGACGTATACCGAACAGCCGTATCATTTGCAGCATCGTAATCATCACACGCACATCGATCTCCACAACGGATATCGATACGCGCAAGAATACCAACTGCCGCAGCAAGCGCAAAGAATATGGCATAGTCCTGGCAATAACGCCCAATAGTTCCAGATGCTTCCGTATCAAAGCAGACAATAACAACTGCAGCAATACAGCATCCTATCATCAACGCAGCAATAGATTTCCCCGCACGTTGGCGAAGCGCTTTTGTGGGAAACGCTGCCCACAAAAATGGCATGGTAACTAATACACCACCAGCAAGTGGCTCAAGAATACTCATTCCCCGATACGATGCATCTGTCTGTGCAGGAAGCAAAAATGGGAAATTTGTCGATATAACAGGCGGCTGAAAAAGATAGAAGAACAGCCCATCAACAAGGCGCTCGGGCACATTCCCTCGCATCTGCATATTATTCCCAGCGAGATTATAATTCGCGCCCACATTAAAGAAGGAGCCAAAGCGCGCAGCATTATAGCAACCCGCGCAAATGCCAACGAGCACAACAGGAATGAACAACGATGCAAGCACGCGCATACGTTGTTGTGGCTGCTTACGACAAGCAAAATACGCAAGCGGAATTATACCAATAAGAGCTATAAGCATCTGAGGACGGCACCCAATGATCGCAGTAATGCTCAACGATCCTAAGGCGAGCAAACCATTACGCTCCTCCGAAAGCCCCCTGTACCAGCAGTAAAGACCAACGACAAGCAAGCATCTCCCGCATGCAATCGGAACCTGATAGAGCGTCGGTCGACCAAGGCCAAACAATATTCCTGATCCTGCAACAATGCCAATAAACACAAGCAGCCATACGCCCAGACTGACCTTCTTAAATCGCTGCCGACATAATCGCGTAAGAAGTGCCGCAACAGCAACAATACATAGAATTGTCGGGATAAGTAACGCAATCCCGTTAGGCAAATCCCCACCCGTAACAAGATGCCACGGCAAATACATTGTCAGTACAGGAACAACGCCAAAATATACGTAATAGCGTCCCTGATAGTATGCAGCGTCAACCTTATTTGATTCGCCGGTCTCCTCAGTCATAGTATCCTGCATGCCTGGATTGTAGGGATCATCAAGTTGAGCAAGCCACGAAGGAGGATCTTCCATAAGGTCAAGCCGGCCTTGAGCCATCGACCGTGCTAACTCTGCATATTCATCATACGCAAATGAGTGATACCACGATGGTTCTTCGTCGTCGTATGTTGCTTCATCTTGAGTATCAGTTGCTAATGAATCACTTGTTGATGTATCGCTCGATGCAATGCCAAACCATTGCGCTGGCATCTGACCCCAGTTGGGGAAAGAGGCAACAATGAGCACCGTAATCAACGAGGCAACAACGACCGACGAAATTCTTACGCCCTTCGCAAACGATGAATGGTCACCTGCTCGTAAACGATAGATGCGCGCATGAGGTCGCAATGCATAGATGAGTAATAGCGCCGCCAAAAGGCAACCGTATCTTAGAGGATTAAACGTAAAAGGAACTTCGGTATTGAGATATACTGCATCAATGTAAATCGGATACACATTTCCATCAAGCATCTCGCCCGAATCCTCATTGACTTTACTGCCCCGAGGGAAAGAAAGTGTAAGGCTATGGAGCGATCCATACGCATGAAGCGTCTGTATACTACTACGATCTACTGACTTCTGAATTTCTGCCAGTGGAATATCGTATGCTTCCGTTGTCCCCTCATCGGTAATCGAAGGTTTCGCATACACGATCGATGAGGATTGATCATCCCCCAGATATATCGAGAGATTGGTGACATCGACATCAATGTTGTCCCACGACAACTGGTCATTTTCACTCGTAATCGTCGTCGGCTCATCAGTGAGACAATACGGCGTTAGACCAAGCGTCTGCCAATGAGCACAGTTGCATACCGAACATTCAATGAGTAGCGCAAGCAGCGCTATAAGCACTATGCGGAATGCACAAGTACCTCGCAGCCGAAACGTATGAGAATCCCTGGATGAACCCTTTACATCCAGGGATTTCTGAGCACCATGCTTTTTTTCTTTAGGAAGCTTGTCAAAATCGACAACCTTCGCATCCAGAGACTTCTGACCACAATGCTCTTCGTTCACACTAGACGTATTGGCGGATGCCGCGCTCGTGTCCGAGCGTTTCTGCTCGGATATAATGCGTGATTCATTGGCCATATACGTAACTCCTCGCAACGCCTACGCGAGTGCCGTTTCTAAACCGCTCTCAAACGACGCCTTTGCATCAGCGAGCGACAAAGAAATTTTATCCTCAATGACAATGCCATCCGCAGCATCCGAAACCGTTCCGATAACCGCATAAGGAATCTGTGCAGCAATCAGGCGCGCAACAAACGTTTCGACATCCCCCGACGTGAGCGAAACGATAAAACGCCCTTGAGTCTCGGAGAACAAACTCGCTACCTTACCAAGATCATCATCGAGCGCAACTGATGCACCTTTATCACCAGCGATGCAGCATTCAGCAAGCGTAATTGCCGTGCCACCTTCACTGATATCGTGAGCACTCTGCAGCAGACCATCCCTGACAGCTTGGCGGATAACGCTACTCGTATCAAATTCCAAATCAAGATCGCACGCAGGGCACGCGCCGCGACGCTCGTTATAAAACGTTTTCAGATATTCACTGCCACCAAGTTCATCAGCAGTCTGTCCCACAAGAACAATCGTATCACCCACATGTTTAAACGCTGGTGTCGCATATACGCGATAATCATCCATCACGCCAACCGTACCAATAACAGGCGTTGGATAAATAGGCTGATCAAAGCTCTCGTTATAAAAGCTCACATTTCCGGAGATAACAGGAATATCGAAGCGCTTGCACGCCGCACTCATTCCATCAATTGCCTGTTCAAACGTATAGAATACTTCAGGCTTTTCGGGACTGCCAAAGTTGAGACAATCGGTTGCCGCCGCAGGCTCTGCGCCAACGCATGCAAGGTTACGGACGCTTTCGGCAACCGCAATCTGTGCACCGCGGAACGGATCGCTCCAACAGTAACGACCGTTGCAGTCAGTCGTCATCGCAATGCCACGATCACTCACTTCGTCGCGTCCTGGCATGCCCACACGCACAACAGCTGCATCGGCACCAGGAAGAAGCGCAGTCGACGCTTGCACTTGATGATCATATTGCGTCCAAACCCATGCACGACTGCAAATATTCGGCGAGCCCAATAGTTCAATCGTACGTTGAGAAAGCGTTTGCGCGTCTTCGACAAGTCCAACTGAATGAGGGTCAAATGCAGCAGTTTCATCAAGATATGCAGGACGTTTACTCTCAGGGTGATACTCTGGAGCATCTTCCGCCAACTGGAGTGCTGGCATATCAGCTACAACTTGATCGTCTTCTGAGCGATCACTATCACGTACAACAAAACGACCCGTATCGGTAATATGACCGATAACCGAGCAGCGGACACCCCACCGTTCGCACGCCTCAAGTACGTCATCAATATTTTCTGGTGTAACAACGCCAAGCATACGCTCTTGGCTCTCGCTCACCATGATTTCGAATGGTTCCATGCCCGTTTCGCGCTGCGGAACCTTACGTACGTCGATATCGATGCCAACGCCACCGCGACCAGCCATTTCTGATGCAGAACTTGTCAGTCCAGCCGCACCAAGATCGCCAAGAGCCACAAACTTCTTACGTTGCAGCAGTTCAAGACAAACTTCGATCAATAAGCTTTTCTTCAAACGGATCGCCGACCTGAACAGCAGGACGCTTATTCTCAGCTGCTTCGTCAAACTCCTGACTCGCAAGAACGCTAGCGCCACCAATACCATCACGGCCCGTCGTGCTGCCAATAAGGACAACAGGATTACCTGGTCCGCTTCCCACTGCACGCGTAAGATCCTTTTCGCGCATAATGCCCAAGAGAGAATGCGTTGATCAGGCAATTTCCTTCGTAGGCCTCGTCAAAATAAATTTCGCCACCAACGGTCGGTACACCAAGACAATTGCCATAACCGCCAATACCAGCAACAGCGCCTTCAAGCAAATAACGTTGACGTGGCTTATCAAGCGTACCGAATCGCAAACTATTCATTGATGCGATTGGACGCGCACCCATCGTAAAGATGTCGCGAATGATGCCGCCTACACCTGTTGCAGCACCCTGATAAGGTTCGATTGCACTTGGATGATTATGCGATTCCATCTTAAATGCAACTGCCCAGCCATCACCAACGGTAATAACGCCGGCATTTTCACCAGGACCTTGTAAAACATGTACACCTTTACTGCTAAATTTGCGCAGCTGCGCCTTTGAATGCTTATACGAACAATGTTCTGACCACATAAGCGAGTAGATATAGAGTTCAGTCAAGCTAGGAATACGTCCCTGTGTCTTGACAACATTCTGATACTCATCTGGGGAAAGTCCCAATCGAGCAGCGATCTCTGGTGCCTGTTCGGCATCAAGCGACGTAATTCGATCGCATATCGGTTTCGCAATTTCTGCCATAGCGTCTATCCTTTACCTGATCCTCGATTGATGAGAACTAATCGATCTGCTTAACGATCGCTTCAAAAAATGCACGTCCCTGTGTGTTACCCGATACGCCATCAACGACACGCTCTGGATGTGGCATAAGACCAAACACATTTCCCTGCTCATTGCAAATACCAGCAATATTATCAAGTGAACCATTGGGGGCACTGTCAGGAGCAACCGTACCATCCGACTCGCAATATCTCAGTACAATGCGCTGTTCGTCTTGCAACCGTTTAAGATCATCAGACGAGCACACGTAATTGCCATCATGATGCGAAATAGGAATATCAAGGACGGTACCTGCAGGCGTATCAAGCCATTGGCATACAGAATCCTGAACCTTGACATGAACAGTTTGGCAAAGGAACTTAAGATTTCTATTGCGGATCAAAGCGCCAGGAAGCAGATGTGCCTCCGTAAGAACCTGAAAGCCATTGCAGATGCCAATGACGGGACGTCCCTGATGAGCAAATTCTATCAGTGCTTCCATAACGGGAGAAAACCGAGCGATAGCACCCGATCGAAGATAATCACCATATGAAAATCCACCAGGCAAGACAAGCGCGTCAAATCCGCTCAGATCGCGTTCCTGGTGCCAAACGTATTCGGCTTCGTAGCCCATTGACTGCAGCGCATACAGAGCATCCTGCTCGCAATTGGTTCCAGGGAACCGTATTACTCCAAATTTCATGCTCGACCTTTCAAATACGCTAAGCTTCAATCCGATAATCTTCGATGACAGGGTTCGCGAGAAGCTTATCGCACATGGAGCGAACATCATCCTCGCTTACTGAATCTTCGACATCAAGCTCGATGAACTTACCGATCGACACTTCATCTACCCCGGTAAATCCCAAGTTGGCAAGTGCTTTTTTACTCTGCTCGCCGGCAGGATCAAAGATACCCTCTTTGCCGGTTACATAGATGTGATAGCGCTTCATATACGATGCCCTTTCGTCTCAGATCGATCAGAACAATCGACCGGAACCATTACTCGTCTGCCTGTGATAGCTCTTTACATACCGTACGTTTGATCATTCTCAAACACTATTCGCTATAGAAAACGGAGGTATCTCCGCTATTTTTTCTTTGTATCTGTTTTGGACTCGGAATCCTTTGAATGCTTTGACGTATCCTCGTCCTTCGCAGCTTTTTTATCAGAAGCATGGCCAAAGCCAAACCGTGCCTTACGCTCGGCCTTCTTTTGCGCACGTTCTGCTTCGGCTGCCTTAGCAGCATCATATTGTTCACGCGCACGTTCTTTTTCACGACGACGTGCATCACGAGCTTCCTTCGATTTACCGTTGAGGACCTCGTCACGATACGCTTTACGAATCTTACGAACTTTGCCCAAATCAATGCCAACCGATGCAAACAATGATGCATAAGCCAAACCAAGGAGCACGTAGCTCATAACAACCTGACCAGGGAAAAGCTGCATACATACAAAAGCAATACCCGTCATGACAACGGCGGCGATCATCGATCCCCACCAAATACGGCGCCAATGACGATACTCAGGCGTATCTGGATTGTAGTATGCCGCCTGAGCAATACGTTCAGTTTCAGAAGGTACGTGCTTTTTAGCCGGAGCGTTCGACTTCGACTTTGCACGACTAAACAAGCCTTTTTTTGCTGGCTTGCTATTGCTCGGTATGTACACAGATGCCGCTGCCTTCATTTTGGGCTTAGCAGAAGCCGCGCTTTTGCGCGTACTGCCATGAGGCTCATCAGTCTGGTAGCGATCATTCATCGGATTACGTTGGGACATCTCATTTCACTCCTTGTCGATAGCAGCAATAGTGCACCGCGCTATCAGCGATCCGCAAACGGACGACCAGTAATGCGCTCGTATGCTTGAATATATTTTGCACTCGTTGCGTCAATAATTTCCTGAGGCAAACGAGGCGGACGACCAGTACGATCCCAGTTCTCATTGAGCCAGTTGCGTACAAATTGTTTATCAAAACTTGGCTGTTCTTTGCCAGGTTCATACGTGTCAGCACCCCAAAAACGAGAGCTGTCAGGAGTTAGCACCTCATCAGCAAGAACTGTCTGCCCATCAATAACGCCAAACTCAAACTTTGTATCGGCAATAATGATACCGCGTTCGCGCGCATGATCAGAAGCAGTCGTATAGATTTTCAGCGTAAGATCGCGAATCGTCGTTGCTGCATCTTCACCGATCAGTTGAGCGCAGCGATCAAAATCGATATTCTCGTCATGATCGCCAACTTCTGCTTTAGTGGAAGGAGTAAACACAGGCGTCGGAAGTTTAGAGGCATTCACCAAACCAGCTGGTGCCTTTTTACCGCACACGGTACCTTGAGCCTGATATTCCTTGAGAGCGCTCCCTGCAAGATATCCTCGAACGATACATTCGATCGGATACATCTTCGCCTTTTTTACCAACATGAAACGGCCATCAAGATACGATGCATACGGTTTGAACTGCTCGGGAAGGTCAGCCACATCGGCAGAAATCAAATGGTTAGGTACGATATCTGACAAGACATCAAGCCAGTAGCATGAAAGACGGGTAAGCACCTGTCCCTTATACGGTATTTCGTCATCGAGAATATAGTCAAACGCCGAAATACGATCAGTCGCGACAACAAGGAGCTTGTCCCCCAAATCATACAGGTCGCGAACCTTGCCCTGCGCATCCGGTCGAAGATCCATCTGAGCCATGTGTGTTACGCCTTTCTTCTCCATCGCCATACTATGTCATCTTATCTAGAGTAACGGTTATTCATTGCCACGCAGTAAAATCACATCATGCATGCGTATCCTTTTGTGTATCTGCAGGATCTTTGCCTAGTAATTTATCACTTTGTTGCTCTTGAGCGCCGCCGTTGGCATGGTTGATAATACGACGTTGCGGACGCATCTTATCTTTTGTTCGATCCTTTTTCTTATCATATATAGGAATATAAATCGTAAAGGTTGCACCCTTATTCGGTTTGCCTTCGACGCGTACCCAGCCACCGTGCTGATCAACGATTTCTTTGACAACAGCAAGTCCAATGCCAAGCCCACCGCTCTCACGATTTCGACCAGCATCAGCACGCCAAAAGCGGCTAAAGACCATCTTTGCTTCTTCTGCTGTCAGGCCAATGCCCGTATCGGCTACCGCAATAGATGCCATAAGGTCGCCCCGCTTGACACTCACCGTGATACTGCCACCTTCGGGAGTGTAGCGAACGGCATTCGAAATCAAATTCGCCGTTGCCTGACGAACCATATCAGGATCGCCGTATACACAAACATCATCTTCGGTATTAAAGTAAAGCGTTAATCCGGAATCGGCAACATACGCTTCATGGGTAGCAATCAGGCCAGAAATGAGTTCTCCAACATTAATGACCTGGGGATTCATTGGAACTGAGCGATTTTCCAGACGCGATAATTTAAGGAGAGCATCAACCAAACGGCTCAGGCGTTGCACTTCGGAATTGACTGTTTCAAGGCGCTCTTCATCTGCCTTGAATACGCCATCGACCATGGCTTCGACCGTTGATTGAATCGCCATAAGCGGCGTACGCAGCTCATGAGCCACATCAGTCGTCAGACGACGTTCGAGCTCACGATCTTTTTCAATCGATTCCGCCATACTGTCAAACGTCATACCGAGTCGAGCAATTTCGTCATCGCCCGTAAGATCAGTGCGAGCGCTCAGGTCGCCCCCGCCTATCGCCTTAGCGGCTTTGGAAATGCGATTAATTGGCGTAACAAGATTGCGCGCGAATAAGAACCCGATGCACAGAGCAAGAACAACAGCCAAAAGCGTCGAGAAAATCATCGCTTGATAGGAATTGTTACGAAACTCTTGGTCAGCTTGAGTCAGCAGTGTATTTGATCCGTAGACCCAAACACGCACATTACCAACTACCTGGCCTTCTACATAAATAGGAGCCGAAGCCATACTCTGTTTGCTGGTAGGTGCAAGGGATATTTGAGAACTGCTGTCGGTCGTTCGCGAGTCATCATAGATGACCGTACCATTTTGATCGGTAACTTGAACACCAACACCATCAGAAAGCGTGCTGGCAGACGATGCAGGAGCAAGAGCGCCCGAATGCCAGTCTCTGCTCTGCGCGTATTTTGTACCAATGCTTGTTGCAGTTGCATTCGCGATACGCTGCATATTCTCTCGCGTATACGTCTGGAAATGTTGTTCCCATACATATGAAAGTACACCGAACGCGACCATGGCGGTCATAGCCGCCACGAGCGCGAACGATGCAGTTACGCGTGTCGTATAAGACAGGTTGGACCAATGCCAACGGACGAATTTACGTTTTTTCTTCCCGTCTGAAGATTCCCCAGACGGATCCCCTTTTGAGGCGTCGATATCATTCTGCTTGTCCGCACGCTTCACGCTGAACCCTGCCCCTGGTCAATCGTTGGATACTATTGTTGTTGCTGTTGTTGCTGTGGCTGGCCGTTCTTGGTAGGATCTTCAAATCGATATCCAACACCATGTACGGTATGCAACCATTTTGGATGACGAGGATTGTCTCCCAATTTTGCACGCAAGTTCTTGACGTGGCTATCAATCGTACGCTCGTATCCCTCAAAATCATACCCGAGAACTTTTTCAACCAGTTCCATACGGGAATAGACACGACCAGGATAACGAGACAGCGTCGTCAGAAGTTTGAATTCACTTGCAGTCAAATCGACTTCTTTGCCGTTAACCGTTACTTTATGCCCCGAAACATCAATGGTTAGTTCGCCAAATTCGAGTACTTCACGCTGAGGCTCGATGTCGGAATGAACGCGGCGTAACAATGCACGCACACGAGCAACAAGCTCACGAGGGCTAAATGGCTTAACCAGATAATCGTCGGCGCCAAGCTCGAGACCGATAATCCTATCTTCGACCTCGCCCTTTGCTGTCAACATAATAATGGGCACATCAGAGTTGTCGCGGATAGCGCGACAGACACGCTCGCCAGGAACGCGAGGAAGCATCAAGTCAAGAATCACAAGATCGAAGTGATGCTTGGCAAATTCTTCGAGGGCTTCCTGTCCATCTCCAACTGCGGTAACCCAATAATTCTCACGTTCAAGATAAGCGGCCACCGCATCGCGGATTGCCTTTTCATCCTCAACCAATAAAATACGACGTGTTTCGTTGCTCATGGATATATGCTCCTCAAGCTCATAGAGTACGCTACGTACGACCGATACAGCTTATGTCTACACTATAACGATCAACGGATAGGGAGTCGAATTTTGAAGTAGCAATCACGGATCGTGCACGATTCTGCGTGACACCGCAACTTCGCTTATAACTCCACCTGCCGTTTGCATTTATTGTAGCAATTTAGCATCGAAGCCCCGTAGACCCTGAATGAAATGACACAATAAACGTGTAAACATCGTCAGCAAAATGAATCGCCTTACGACCATCAGATTCCCTATGATCTTGCAACGATTCACAACAGCTGGAATTTATACAGCTTCATGCACGCCCGAAAGTATCTGAAGATCCAAGAATGTGCGTGGTGCTGTGCCATATACGGTATGATCCGAAAGGGAGCAGATGAGCCGACAGAAGCAACAATATGATCGGAATCGTCAGCGCCCGCGTACGACTTCAGCGTCTTCTCGCCCAAGCGTTCGAAAGATCGAACAGGAACGCTCCGAAAAGCGGAAACGCCCCATTGCTGTTCCTTCACCGCACGGCAATACGATTCTCATGACGCGAAGGCGATTTCTCTACGGCGCGCTTGGCATCGGAGCGGCATCAATTGCCGCAGGTGGTGCAATTGCCGTAGGAAGTGCTGCAAAATCCAAATCGGGAACGGTTTCGTACCTTCACGTTACCGATACGCAAGTCATCTCATTGGCAGATCTTACCGAGGTAACTCAAGACGAAGCCGTCAGTCAGGCGGGATCCTACACTGTTCCTTTTGGCACCCTCGTTTGGGCTGGAAACGCTGCTGTTGCCGCCTGTTTGATTCCTACGGCATCATCGCATCCACTTTCAACCGTCTCCCTGCTACGTCTCTCCGACGGATCGCAGATTCCCGTCCTAGATAAAGCCCAGGGAAACGACGAAAATTTTGAAATTTACGATGTCCGTTGCTCAGACCACGGACTTATATGGACCGAAGCCAATATCCTTGAGGGTTATTGGCGCATCTATGTAGCACCACTCTCATCGTCATTGGCACTTGGATCTGTTCGTCTCGTCGATGAAGGAGGCAGCAACGTAGAAACGCCAACGATTGGTATCGTTGGCGATCGCGCGTTTTGGGTTGTTATGCCTTCCGCTACGGCAGATGATGCAAAAACAGGAGATGCACGTCTCAAAGGAGCTTATGTATCCTCAGGTAGCGCAGAGGATCTCTACATTTCTAAGGGAAGTATGGCAACGCCACTCTATGCTGGAAATTCAGGTGTCGCAATCTCGCCACGTAATGCTTCGTCGAATTCTTACTACGATCTTGTATATGTGGACGCGCAAAATGGCAACGTCCTAGATTCTATTACTCTGCCATCAGGTATGAAGCCTATTGAGATCGGTTATGGATCGACGGGCTTTTCGTTCTGCTTCGAAAGTATTTATAGTTACGGCGATGGAATCGCCAATCTGGGAACATACACGCCACTGCAACAGCCATCTACAGGGCGCTACGATACAGCTCAATGGTTCCGATTTGGGAAAACGCCACTTTCCGCTCCCTGCTGGTGCGGATCGTATTTTGTCGTCAAATCGACGCAAACCGTTTGTTTCGTCAATCTCTCCAACCGAACTTATTGCACACTCGATACCGAGAGCGGTTGTTCGGATTGGGGAGATTATCTAGCAAGTACGGGAACGGTCGACCAAGTGGTATCGATCATGACCATCGATCAGACCAATACCTCCGGCGAAAGCGACCGTTCGTGCCACGTTCGTATCTGGACGCCAACCTCAGCGTAATTAGAAGGACAATTCCTGCAAACGATCGAACACGATATCTTTACGCGTTAAGAAATCCCACGGATCAAAGATAGTGTCAAGCGTTGTCGCATCAAGCGTACATTCCGGATCGGATTCAAGACGCTCGCGGAACGTCGGTCCTTGTTTTGCCTGCTGAACATCGTGCCACGTGTCCATCGCATTACGCTGGACAATGACGTATGCATCTTCACGCGTAATCCCAGTATTTACCAAGGCAAGAAGAACCTTTGAGCTAAAGATAAGCCCACGCGTTTTGCCAAGATTGGCCTTCATTGCTTCAGGGTACGTCTGTAATCCATCAAGAATCCAACGCATCTTATCGCATATATAATCGAGTGCAATAAAACTATCGGTCAACGCCGTACGCTCAGCACTCGAATGGCTAATATCACGCTCAAACCACAGAGCAACATCATCGTATGCAACCTGAGTGTTTGCTTTAATGACACGAGAGAGACCACAGACGCGTTCTACGGTGATTGGATTACGTTTATGAGGCATAGCAGAAGATCCCTTCTGCCCCTTCTTAAACGGCTCCTCAGCTTCGATGCAGTCAGTTTCTTGCAGTAACCGTACCTGCATAGCAATCGATTCGAGCGATGCCGCACAACATCCGAGAGCAGTAGCAACCTGTGCATGGCGATCGCGAGCCAAAACCTGCGTAGACAAGGGGTCCGGCTTCAAGCCAAGCTGCTTGCAAACGTACTGTTCGATAAACGGATCAATACTCGAATACGTTCCAACCGCACCGCTGATTGCGCCTGTTGCAGCAACCTCGCGAGCTTGCTGCAAACGTACGGCTGCACGTTTCATTGCCCACGCCCATGAGCCAAACTTCATGCCAAAGGTCATCGGCTCTGCATGGATGCCATGCGTACGACCAACGCATAAGGTGTTTTGGAATTCAAACGCACGGCGCTTACAGATTTTACCAATCTGCTTAACGTCGTCAATAATGATATCGAGTGCCTGGGATATCTGATACGACAGAGCGGTGTCACCAAGGTCAGAGCTCGTCATGCCATAGTGGACCCAACGCGATGGTTTTTTGTCACCATCAGGAACATCACGATCGATATATTCAGCCATGCAGGTCAAAAACGCAATTACGTCGTGATTAGTCACTGCTTCAATCTCATTGATACGATCGACAGTAAAATCGGCATGGGAACGAATCCAAGCAGCTTCTTCTTTGGTAATACCAGTCTCGCCAAGTTGAGCTTGTGCCTCGCAGGCGAGAAGCTCAATTTCTTTCCAGATGGAAAATTTATTCTCATCCGACCAGATCTTGCCCATCGCGGGACGAGTATAGCGTGCGATCATGCCTTTCCTCCAAACAAATCACGGACATTAAGTGTCCTATAGTCTAACGGCTCCTCTAGCGATAACTTATTGCTAATGCCGCTTATACATACTTCATCATTTAATGCTACGAAGGTATACGTTCATTTCTTTGTTCAGACAAGCGCGTCCGAACCATCGTCTCTATCGTTGTAGTGCTACAACACCTTACATTAAAGCTGTCGTACTGCATTATACGCTGCAACTTTCTTATCAGTATCGGTTGCGATTGTTACAACATCACCAGGAAGTAGTGTCGTATCGGATCCAACAACTTCGACATCGTCGCCCTTCGACACAGCAACAAGCAAACAACCTTCGGGAACAGGAACATGTCGAGCAAGAATGCCTGTCTCATTATCGTGATGCTTCATACGAGGAACCGTCACTTCGCTGAGCATAACATTGCCCTGAGACAGCGAGGAGAGAACACCGATACCGCCCAACACAGCATCCTCTTGAATGATTGTTGCGATTAACGTTGTCGACGAAACACATTCGATGCCAACCTCGCGGAATATCCGCAAATTCTTAGGGTTATTTACGCGAGCAATGCAGCGTGGAACATCAAATACGCGTGTTGCGATTTCGCACGAAACAAGATTAGCGTCATCCTGCCCCGTCGTCGATACAAACACATCAGCACGGCGAATATCAGCTTCTTCTTGAAAGTGCGAAGTACATCCATCTCCGCAAATAATAAGATAGCGTCCATTCAATACACCAGAAAGACGATCTGCAACAGTTGCTTGTTCCTCGATGATAGCCACTTCGTTATCCTGCTCAAGCATAATGCGGGCAAGATATTCGCCAATTTTTCCGCCACCATTGATTACAATGTACACGCGCTATCCCCCTAATCCTGAATCCAACGTGCGAATGCAGGAATAATATCCTTCCGCACACAAGCGAGCACAAAATCGCCATGCGATAAAACGCTCTCTCCCGTCGGAATCGAACTTGAATGTCCATCGGCTCGTTCAAATGCAACAATGCGCACTTCATGCTGTCGTTCCAGCTCATTGACGCGAATCGTCGTTCGGTTATTGCCACGTAGATCAAGGGAAAAACGCAATACTTCGTAATTGCCAAACGTATCAACATGGGATCCATGTCCTGAAGCAATTTTAGAAAAGACTTCCTCTGCGACAAGCGAAGTGCCGCATACGTAGTCGAGCCCGAGTTGTTCATACGCTCGCTCATGCCCCGGGTTATATAAACGGGCTATAACGTGTGGCACATGATACAGACGACTTGCAACCTCAGACACCATTAGATTGGCATTATCAAACTGCGTAACTGCAGCAACACAGTCACATTCTTCGACGCCAGCACGCTCAAGCGTTTCCTCGTCAAAACCCACACCTTGGATAACTGATCCATTAAATGCATGGCCCAAATTGACAAACGCATCAGGGTTTTTATCAATCACGCATACGTTGCTGTCGTTCTCCGAAAGCATATTGGCAAGCTGCGATCCAACGCGTCCGCACCCTACCACGATAATGTTTGCGCTCATCCGTTTCCTTTCCGTATAACGTCATGCAGTATACGACAAAAGACCTCATCCGTGAACGTGCCTCATGTTCAAAACGATAAAAGCGTAAGCGCGCGTCGTATCGTATAAGTCATTAGTTGCTCTGCAGCATTTCCTTTAGTAGGCACCATCTTTTACCCCCGTCAAAATGCTCTGCAAAGCAACGCATCGCATAAGCACCACGCCAAACCACATCAAGAGCATTAAGACAACACATCAAGAAACAGCCCCGCATTATTAGGAAGCTGAACCCAAAGTAGCTGTGTAGGGCCAGGAACAGAGCAGAACAAAACGGCAAGAAGGCAGAATAAAACGAACGCGACACAGCCAAGCGCGACAAGCACCGACCCCCGCGAAGCATAGTTCCCCATTATAAGAAGAAGCATTGAAATTAAGAGCAGCGGCCAAAAATCGCTGAATAACATTCCCAAATTAATGACCATAAAGCCCAGTGACCAAAACAGAAGTAGCAGACCTAGCGCCGTGATCATTATTCCCGCAACAATTGATCCTTGCTCATGGCTATACTGAGTAGGAACGACAATAAGCACGATTCCCCATGCGATAACAATCATCGCCCAAAACTGCCATGCCGCAAATGCAGGGACAAGCGCCGAAAGAATCATACTTACAATGCATACCGCCACAATGACGCCAATTAAAAGGCCACCACATACCACACGTCGTTCGTGCGTAGCATCGGTAGAACTTGACTGAGCAGAAACTGCTGGAACATACGGTGGTATAGGAGCACACACATTATGAGTACCTGAAGATGCTTGTGAAGCCGGCTCCGCAGCGTTTCCATGAACATACATAAACGATTGAGAGGCATCCATCTGCGATTGAGGTGAATGCATCTGAGCCCTTGAAGTAGCGGCGCGTCGACGATCTGTATAGCCAGCAATAGGAGGTGGTGGTGGAACGTGTCCGCTTCCGCCACCCGTAGGCGCACGAGGCGAATCAGGCGCTACGCGGTCAATAACTGATTCATAGATATCAGATGAAATAGATGCAGGACGGACATCATAAGGAACAGTCGCCGGAGGCTCAAGCGGAATAAGTAACCATAGTGCAAGATAGACCAAGAGCACACTTCCAAAAGAGAAGCAGGCAACGACAGCGGTTAGAATGCGAACAAAGGTAACATCGGTATGGTAATACGCAGCAATACCTGCACAAACGCCAGCGATGACACCATGGCGGCTCCGATAAAATGTTGCTTTATCTGCAGCCACATCGCTCGCCTCTTTCCTTTACTTCCAGGGGAGGTACGAAGCGTACCTCGAAATCAGTCGTTATCCTCGTCGTCAGATCCATGATGCGCTTCTGACTGAGATTCCGATTCGCGCCGATTATTCGACGTATGACTCCGAGTGTCAGAAGTATCATCTTGGCTCTGATGCAACGGCTCCGCTCCATCCGTTGAGGGTTCGCCGAGGCGTTTAACTCTGATCATCGATATTCGATGCCGCCGCATCGATTGAATTGAGAAGCGGTATCCATCAATATCAAAATCGTCGCCGATCTGCGGAATGGTATCAACCATATCGATAAGCCAACCAGCTACGGTCTCATACTCTTCAGACTCAATAACGGGCCAGCCAAGTTCGGCTGCATCTTCGACAGGAAGACTTCCGTCGACAAGCCATTCGCCATCGGTTAACCGCGTAACATGCTTATCCTCGAGATCGGTCTCATCAATGATCTCGCCGACGATTTCCTCGACAATATCCTCAATCGTTATTAAACCATCGGTACCACCATACTCGTCTACAACAATGGCCATTTGTTGACGACTTGTTTGCATTTCGGAAAGCATCGGGAAGATATCTTTTGTCTCTGGAACGAAATATGCCTCTTTGGCAAAATCGCCAACCTCAGCATCATCACGATCATCCATAAGTGCAGGCACAAGATCCTTATACTTCACAACACCTACGATGCGATCGTAATCTTCGTGGAATACCGGAAGACGAGAATAGCCCGTGCCACGCATACGGTCGAGCGCCTGTTTAACCGTCTCGGTATCTTCGACAAACATNNCCAACGTCATGAACATGGAGCAAACGAGCCAGACCAGACGAAGAAGCCGACGTCATGCGTACAAGTGGTGCAGCGATACGTTGAAATACAGCAATCGAAGAGCACAGAGACTTGCTCATCTTTTCAGGCTCAGCAAGCGCCATACGCTTCGGGAGCAACTCTCCTAAAACGATGCTTACGTATGACACTGCAAGGGTAATCAGGACAGTCGAAAGACCTGGTGCAATGGCACTCAGCCATGCGATATCAAAACTCTTAATCCACCCCGCCAAAGGATCGGAGAGTGTTGTCGCAGCAGCAGCAGATGCAAAGAAACCTAAAAGCGTGATAAATACTTGAATAGTCGCAAGCAGATCATCAGAGTTTGACTGCACTTGCAGCGCTCGAAGCGCGCGCTTGTCTCCCTCATCTGCATCCGCTTGGAGCTTAGTTCGGCGCGCATTGACGAGTGCCATCTCCGCCGCGGAAAAGTAGCCGTTTGCGAGAACAAGCAAAAACGTAACAATGATACTAATGCCGATCGTCATTCAAATACTCCTTATCCGATATCACCTCAGTGATGCTCGGACTATAGCGCATACCACAAAATTGCCAGGAACTGACACACACTACCTGCAAGTACCCAAAGATGGAAAATTGAGTGCATGTAGGGAACTTTTTTAAGTACGTAGAATATACATCCTATTGAGTAGCAGATGCCACCACCGACAAGCAAAATAAGACCTGTAGTTGGAAGCGCAGCAATCAAAGGATTGATAAACCAGATAACTGCCCAGCCCATCAACAGGTAAAGGACAGCGGACACCCATCGCGGACGAAAATTCCAAAATGATTCGAACGCAACTCCCACAATTGCAACAACCCATACAAAAATACAAAGTGGAATGCCTCCGCAATCTTGCAAAAGATCAAGACAGAACGGCGTATATGAACCTGCAATAAAGAGGTAAATACAGCTGTGATCAAGAATTTTAAACACGCGTTTTGCACGGTCAACCGCGATCGCATGATAGAGTGTCGACATCAAATACTCGAGAATCATCGTCACGCCATACACCAATGCAGCAAAGAGTTTAATGCCACCACCATCGTTGACTGCAGCAATGATGACAAGCACTAATGCTGCTATGGCAAGAAGGACACCTATACCATGCGTAATTGAATTGGCAATTTCTTCACCAAGGGTATATTCCCGCACATTATGTTTGCGATTATGAGCGTTCGCTTGTGTGCCACTAGGAACATCCGACAATGAACGCATAGAAGAAAGGTCATGCAGGCGCACGTCTGACGGTGCGGCTCCAGACTCATCATCCGAGGATTGTTGATTACTATTCATGCAATCACTGTATCATATCGCGCATGATGAGCCGAGCATACAATCGATGCTCCCCATTAATTGCGCTTTTCCACACGATATTAGCGCACCATGCACTATAGACACCCGTCCCACTCACGCAATTAGCGGTAATAACGATAGTATGCAGCACATGATCCCTCTGACGAAACCATGCAAGGGCCAACAGGAGATTCAGGCGTGCATACCTTACCGAACAAAGGACATTGATCCGGAGTCATTGCGCTCCGCAGCACATCACCGCAACGACATCCCTTGGGTTCAATCGTAGGTTCAACCTCAGGATGGAATCGCTTTGCCGCATCAAAACGTTCGAATCGCTCGCGGATTTTATATCCACTGCCTGGCACTGTTCCCATGCCACGCCATACCGCATCCGTCGTCTCGAATACCTCATCAATTGCAGCGAGCGCAACCGTATTACCTTCTGCGCGTACCCCACGAGCATACGCAATCTCAATGTCGGAACGTCCATCATGCAACTGATGCATGAGCATCGCAATGCCTTGCAAGATGTCCACTGGTTCAAATCCCGTCACAACTCCGGGGATATGATAACGATCTGCCAGGAATTGGAATGGAGCCGTTCCGGTGATGGTGCAGACATGGCCAGGTAGAATAAGAGCATCAACCTGCAGTGAAGGATCGGATACAATGGCTTCGAGTGCACCTGGCATATTTTTATGAGCAGAATAGACGCTAAAGTTATCGAGTCCAAGCGTTTCCGCTCGCTTAATAGCCATAGCAACAAGCGGTGTTGTTGTCTCAAAGCCGACACCAGCAAATACAACCTGACGATCAGGATGAGCCTGTGCATACGTTATTGCATCAAGCGGTGAATAAACGATCTCAATAGAGCGACCCTCCGCCTGTTCCTTGAGTAAACTCGAGGTCGATCCTGGAACACGCGTCATATCGCCAAACGTCGCAAGAGTAACTTCGGGAATTCGGGCGAGCGCAATAATAGTGTCGATGTCACGATTTGCCGTCACACATACGGGGCATCCTGGGCCGGATGCAAGACGCGTTCCTTTAGGCATAAGATCACGGATACCATTGCGCGCAATCGATACAGTATGCGTTCCGCATACTTCCATCAAGGTTGCATGCTCGGGTGCCCAAGCACGTATTGATTTGATGAGCCCACGAGCGAGCGTGGGATCCTTAAATTCATGTATATCCATTATGGTATATTCTCGATTCTCTCCGAGCGTACCTTGCCCCCCAGACACAGGGGAATACGTCGTTTAGCTCACCATACCAACTTGTGCCATTTCAGGCATTTCTTTGATAAGCTCAACCGTCTCTAATGCATAGTCGGGATCTACAACTTCAATTGCAAATCCAGCATGCACCAGTACATAGTCATCAGGTTTCGCCTCTGGTGTAAGGTCAAGTGACACATCCCGCGTTACTCCAAGGATGTCGACCGTCGCCATATTATCGTCTTTTGATTCGATGATTTTTGCTGGAATAGCCAGACACATAGGCATCTCCTCGCCATAGAAATCGGCTGTCCCTCAAAGTGGGACAGCCACTCTTTGTTTTCACTATCTGATACTACACCGTATTGATGGTTTTGTAGCATCATATTCTACGATATTCTGCGTAGCAACCCATATGTCGGCAAACAACCTGCATCAAGCTCTGCATGCCATTAGCACAATCTCGTCTAATTTTGCGGCGTAGCATCTGCCGGCTGATTAAGCGCAATGATCGCCTGACCATACGAAATGCATGCATCGTTAGGTGGTAGATCACGGTTTAACGCCACGTTATATCCCACATTACGCAGCGCCACCAGCGCATGTTCAACCAGATAGCGATTCATAAACACGCCACCACCGAGAGCTACGTCGCGTATCCCATAAACCGCTTCGACAATCTGCGCTATGCGCACGATAAGATCTACAAATGCCTGATGAAAATGGCGCGCAATAATTCCGCTGGATACCCCTGCGCCCTTATCATCAAGTAAAGCTTTAAATAGCGGGGCCGCATCAAACAGAACAACTGACGTATCAAGCGCGGTGCTCTCTTTGGTCGCTGTGTTCTTCACAATGTCGATATGGTACCGTGCATCTACATCATCTGGTTGATCCTGGTCAGGTAGAGCAGCTTCGAGCAGTATAGCCCCTTCGCCTTCGTAACTTGGCTCAACGCAAAGTCCAAGCAAAGCGCTCGCCGCATCAAAAAGCCGGCCAACGGAACTCGTCTGAGGACAATTAAGCCCGCGGTCGATCATCTGATTACATACATCAGCTGTATCGCCCATAGAAGCAATCATGTCGGCAGCCGCCGGATGATCAAGCAAATCATAGGCCCACAGCACACCATATGCGCAACGGCGCGGATGGCGGATTGCTGCCGCACCACCAGGCAAAGGTACATACGTAAAGTTAGCAAAACGCTCAAAGGACGCAAGGTTGCAAAGCATAACTTCCCCGCCCCACAATGCGCCATCCATGCCATAGCCCGTTCCATCAAATGCGATGCCGCACACAGGACCTTGAAGGTTGTTCTCGGCCATCACTGCAGCAATATGAGCATGGTGATGTTGAACCTCTGTGCAAGGTATATCCTGAGCATGTGCCCATTTACTCGTCAAATACTCTGGATGCCGGTCACAGGCAATACGCGTCGGATGTAAGTCAAATAAACGACGATATATTGTTCGAGCTTCGTGCCATGAGTCCATCGTCGAAGCATGCTCCATGTCTCCAATATGCTGAGAGACAAAAGCATCGTGCGCACGCGTATAACAAAACGTATCTTTTTGCTCAGGACCCGTTGCAAAAATGCATTGGTTATCGTGCTTAGATGAACAATCAGATTCATCATCTTTGTTGCTATGAGCATCGTTAGAGGAAGCTGCATCATCGCATTCTGGGCAAGATTCATCCTTAGCAGCAGGGCTTTTGCTATCTTTGTTAGATGCATCCGATTGTCCAGGAAGTGCAAGCGGAAGAGGAGCATATCCTCGAGCACGCCGAATCGATTGGAACAACGAGCGATCGCCATCGGAAAGAAGTCGAACGACTGAATCATCATAACGCGCCAAAATTGGCCGATCATTGCCAATAAATGCATCAGCAATCCCACAAAGTGCCTGGTAGGCAGAAGCATCATCGATCTGAATAGGATCGTCATGCACATTCCCTGATGTCATAACAAGCATGCCACGATAGTCGTGGATAAGAAGATGTTGTAAAGGCGTTGCGGGCAACATCACGCCGAGCTCAGGCAAACGATCAGCCAGCCCCTGCGCAAATTCCGCATCCGGACGCTTGCGAAGCAAGACAATAGGACGGGCCGGTGATTGGAGCAACTCAGCTTCGTCGTCACTTACAAAGCAGCGAGATCGAGCAACATCAACATCGGCAACCATAACAGCAAACGCTTTACCTGCACGATGTTTGCGTGTCCTTAACGCAACCAGTGCGTCTGGATTATCTGCGTCACATACCAGATGAAAGCCGCCTAATCCTTTGACAGCCAAGATACGTCCTTGATGAAGCATCGCAACGGCACGCGCTAAGATAGCATCACTTTCGGTTCGCGTACGTCCCCACTTCACGCGCGTATCAGTTGCAGGGTCTGTTGGTGCTGATTGGCGCAGATCATCATTTAATGCGCTCTGCTGGACCTTATCGGTAGATGTTGCATGCGCCTCGGTCGAATGCTCCGCATCAGCATGTGCATCGTCACTTGCACACGGTTCATACCAGCTTATATGTGGGCCACATTCAAAACACGCATTGGGTTGCGCATGGAAGCGTCTATTTCCTGGATCGCGATATTCCGCCAAGCACGTAGGACATTGTGTAAACGTCCCCATCGATGTAGCTGGGCGGTCATAAGGTAACGACTGAATAATCGTAAACCGAGGACCGCAATTGGTACAGTTGATAAAGGGATAGCGATAACGTCGATCAGATGGGTCAAACAGTTCGTGTACACAATCCTTGCACGTTGCCAAATCTGGCGACACGAGTGTCGTTTCCTGTGAAGAAGACGCATCACTATAGCGAATTTCAAAAGAAGTAAAGTGTTCAAGCTCCGCTGGGTGCAGATCAACTTCCTTAACCTGAGCAGCAGCGGGAGGATTTTCCGATAGCGTTAATACAAAATGATCAAGGTTTTCGCTTGTACCTTCGACATGAATAAAAACGCCATCGGTCGCATTAAGTACCCAACCATTAAGGTTATGCGCTTTTGCTTCCCTATAGACAAAGGGGCGGAAACCCACCCCTTGGACGATGCCTTTAACTTGTATATCAAGAGCCTCTATCATCGCTCGGATGCTACTTTCTGGACCACCTCGCCCAACTGTCGGAGTGTTACACCGGAGTTGTCGGGTAAATGTAGGTGAAGACAACGACGACCGCGCTGAGAAAGTGTCAGCAAGTCTCCTTCGGCCTGAGCCTTTGCGAGTGTCGCAAGACTTGGAGCAGGAGCGCCCTCAAGTGGGATATCCTTAAGCTCATCAGCCGATACGATCAAGAAAACACCGTTATTAGGACCACCTTTTTGCAGCTGACCCGTCGAGTGGAGGTAGCGCGGTCCAACTTCGAGACACGATGCAACGCCATAACGATCAGCAACCGTATGGCGGATAAGTTCGAGTGCCTCACGACGTCCCTCGCCAGTAAACGGGAGGAATGCATTGAGCGCGAAGTAATCGCCTGGGCGGATACTCTCAAAGAGTGCAGAAAGTGCACCTTCGAGATCGGTCGCACCTTTAATGGCGCCGCTCATGCGAACCTCAATCTGCCCCATTTGCATAGAGCCAATACGATCCTGCGTAAAGTCAGGTTCGATTTTGCCCTTATCCAAAATATCGAGCACCGCAGCCTTAGCTGCTGCAACATCGGGCTGATCAAACGGGCAAACTTTCATCAGGTATCCGCACATAGCAACTGCGTATTCCCACATGACAAAATGTTCCGCAAGCTCGCAAGCATTCTCGACCTTAAAGTTCGCGCGAGGGATCGCGGTATCCATATAGGCCAAGCTCATTTCAAAGTTTTTGCGCTCATCCCACAAGTCGGTCTTAGTTTGATACGTAATCACGCAACGGTCGCCGCGATCGCGCGTCAAAAGCAGTGTATCAAGCTCAATGTTAGGCAAAATGCCACGTCCGCCTTTGCCCAAGCTCTCAGCAACAAGTTGCTCAATCCACAGGCCAAGCACGCGTCCACGCTTAGGCGTCAAAAAGCTGAACTTATCGCGGCCCGCTTGATAGTTGTCATAAAGAAATGCAGCAAGTTGAATTGCTGGATTGTCAATTGAGTCCTCGCTGCAATGGCGCTCAGCATCAAGAGCGTGACCAATAAAATCATGCAAATTGATACCGACAAGTGCAGCAGGCAAA
>DIDE01000005.1 GCA_002417975.1 Eggerthellaceae bacterium UBA5808 | reverse complement strand
TCAAAGCTTTATGAAGAGTCGGGCACATTTTACGATCTTTCGTCTAAAACCATGGATGACCTTGAAGCTTATTCGCTTCAGCAGGAATCTAACTTACAAATGTATGGGTTCTGGACTGTAGTGATTATGCTTGCTCTCGCAGGGCTTGGAATTCCGAGCGGCGCTCAGACGCTTCGCGTTATGCGTCAGAATAAGCAGCTTAACAAGATTGCCTATGTTGACATCGGAACAGGACTACCTGGTAAGCGTGCATGCGAAGAGCAACTTGATCGCTCTATCGGAAAAGTAGATGAGCCTGTATGCTGCATGATGTTTGACCTCAATAATCTCAAGTATGTTAACGATGTATTTGGACACGAAACAGGCGATATTCTCATTGCCGATTTTGCTGCACTTCTTAAGCAGGTTGCGCCTGAACGTATGTTTATTGGCCGTTTTGGTGGCGATGAATTCATTACTATTACGACAAACTATACGGATGCTGATGCACAGGCGTTCATCAAGAATCTTCGCATTGAGGCTCATCGTGATAAAAACTATGAGGGGCTTGATGATGTTCAGTCGGGCGATTATCTGAGCTTCGCTTATGGGTATGCAATATCTCGTGAAGAACAAGAAACCTCGATGCACCGTCTTTTGTCCCTTGCGGATAGTTATATGTATGCATGCAAGGCGCGTATGAAAGCGACTTGTCAGCGTGGAGACCGTGTTGATTATCCTGCATCTTCAACGCAGGATACCGATACTAATACCGATGCTGATGCTCATATCAATGCAGACAAATCGTCGCACGTTGGGTAACACAGATATCGATGTAGCAAATTGAATGTGGCTCCTTAGAGGAATACATCGTTGAGACCCATAAGAGACCTCGATGCAGAACCATCGAATAAATCTTTGCAAAGGGACATGCCGTTGAGACGTATAGGAGATGTCAAGGTAGCATCTTCGAATACAGCCTGACTGCGAGAAGGGCCATCGTAACGTATACGTATCCCCGATGTAGCATCTTCGAATACGTTCTGATCAATGAACATGCCGATGAGACGTATACGTAACCTAAATGTATTGATCTTGGATGAAACGCTGACGAACAGAAGCCGATTCGTGTTTTTCGAACGTATACAATAGGTAAAACGTCTCCATAACACCTGATGAGAACCGCGACCTATAGTATTCAGAAAATGTCCGATATCATGTGGGTGAAAAAATCGCGCGTTTCGGCTTCTATCCGCCATCGCGAACACATTCCGTCATGTCTACGATGTATCACGCTACGTAAATAGCATATTAGTTGCACAATCGTATCGGATTATCATCGAATATAGCTTATTGATTACTCAGCAATGAAACAGCAACGTACCTATCGCATACGGTGCATGACGCATAGAGATTTGAATCCGATCATGCTTGTACTTTCTCGGTGTAGTACCATTTAGGAAAGCAATAAGTAAAGGTGTCTGATTGATATTGTCTAATCAGATGATTGGCATTATCTAATCGAGCGATTGGTATCGTTGAGCTCAATGAATGACGTTACTGAATCAAAGAATGGTATCGCCGTAATTATGCGACAGACGTTGCTAAAAGGATAGTGTGAGTCTGTGGATAGAGAACGACCAGAACAAAATCGACCATCTCGGCGTCCATCACGGCGACACTCGTCGGATCAGATTCATCGACCGATGAGTCCTTCCGAAAGAAGGTCTCGCTCGTCAATAGCGTCGTCAGGCGACCAAAACTCTCGTTCATCAATGTCACCATCAGCTGATGGTGATGCTTATACAGCTTCGACACACACAACTGACAGTAATACTCGTTCATCGCTAGTATCGCCTTCCGACAGCAATGATCCTTCGTTTCAGCGCAGTCCTGCAAATCCTCAGATGCAGGAAGTGCGTCCTGGCAAAAAGCATAATGGACCTGTTCATCGGCTTGTCAATGGATGGTGGGATCGTCTGCTTGGTGCGGCATCCGATAGATCTTTTAGCGATCAGGAAGAACGCTATGAATCGCATCGAACATCGCGCGATTATATTTGGAATACTATTGGCTACACCGCTTGGGGCATGGTTTTCCCGATCTTAACGATTGTTGTTACGCAGCTATCAGGGGTCGAGCAAGCAGGTATGTTCTCGCTTGCCTTTGTTACAGGCACGCTTTTGATGATCCTTGCAAACTATGGCGTGCGCGCCTACCAGATATCTGACCTTTCCGAGAAACATTCATTTGTTGACTACCGCATTAATAGGCTTTTAACCTGCGCAATCATGCTGTTGGTCGGCTGGGGGTTATGCGCGTTGCGAGGCTACGATGCGCAAATGTTTTCTATTAGCATGGGTGTATTTATCTATAAGATGGTTGACGGACTTGCTGATGTATACGAAGGTCGTTTGCAGCAGCATGATAAGTTGTACCTTGCAGGAATTTCCCAAACATTTCGATCGCTTGTCGTTTTTATCGGCTTCATTATCGTGCTGGCGGTAACGCGCGATCTTGGTATCGCTAGTGTCGCGATGGCTATTGTGGCAATCGCATCGTTGCTGATTGTGACGCTTCCGCTTGCGTTATTCGAAACGCCAAAGTCTCGTCGTTGTAGCTTGGGAAGTGTTGCTGATTTATTCCGTGACTGTTTTCCGTTGTTCGCTGCATTGTTCCTATATGCGTTAATCGATGCGATGCCTAAGTTTGTTATGGACGGTGTGCTTACCTACGATAATCAGCTGTATTTTAATGCGTTGTACTTTCCGGCGCAGGCAATTCTAATTGTGGCTGGATTTATCTATCGTCCTCTTTTGGTTCGTATGGCTCAAGCATGGGCTGACCTTGACCATCGTCGTCGTTTTGATCTGTTCATTGTTGTCATGCTCGCACTTATTGTTGTTATCACCGTTATTGCTGTTGGTGTTATGGGATGGATCGGCATTCCGATTATGAGTTTCCTCTATGGCATCGACTTTAGTGATTTCCGCGATCTGAGCTTCATTATGTTGGCGGCTGGCGGAATGACGGCAGGCATCGACTTCCTTTATCAGGTCATTACCGTTATGCGCAGACAAAAAGTTGTTACAAAATTGTATTTAGTTACGTTTGTTGCATCGCTGATTATTCTTCCGCTTTTGATCAACTTTACGGGTCTTCCTGGTGCAGTTATCGGCTACATGATCGTAATGGGTATTCTTTTTGTACTGCTTGTCAGGGAGTACATTGTTGAGCGACATGCGTCGTCACTCGCCGCAAAGCAGGAGCAGGCGTAAGAACAGCACAAATTAATAGACGTTACGATTGTGCAAGTTATCGGATTCTGTTGAGCACCTGATATGGATCGTAATTGGGAACTCATCCTTTTATCGCTTTGAGCGCTGACGTTGGACTATACTATAGAGCGTATAATCGTACGACACGCAAAAATGTGTAGCATAAGATGCGCGACATGCGCAGATTATAAGGGACATATTGTATCGATAAAAGGGGACTTTATCAGATGCCAGAACATTCAAGGGACACTTCTATGCCATCCAGTCATTCCGAGGACTTATCGCAGTCAGGGCAGGCGGCACCATCAGCAAAGAGTGAATCATCTCGCTCACATCGCCGAATCATTATTGCGTGTTGCATTATCGTCATAGCTGCTTTAGCAATTGGGGCGTATGCGTTTGCTTCGATGCAGCAAACGCCCACCAATACTTCTGAGGAGCCAGCGGCGGAATCCGCCGAGCCAGACGATTCTGACGCGTCTTTAGATGCAACATCATCGGAAGCTGCAACAACAACGCCTGCACCTGCAGCAACGCCAGCTCCGGCAAAGGCAGTAACGCAGCCTCAATACGTCGCGATTTTTGGCGATGACTCATGGGAAAAATACACGCCAGGACATTCAGATTTGATGATGCTCATGCGTGTCGATTTTGAACACCATCAGCTTACGTTGGTAACGGTGCCGCGTGATACGCGTTACCACACAGCGGATGGAACTACATGCAAGGCCAACGAGGTTTTTCGTTTAGGTGGAGCTGATGCTGCATGCAAGGCTGTATCGGATATTACGGGTATTGCTGTTACGCAATATGTAACGATTGGCTTTGATGGACTGCAGGCAATAGTTCGCGATCTTGACGGAACGGTCCAGATGAATCTTCCATATGCTCTAAGCTATGACTTCTATACACGCGATTACCCCGATGAATATTTCGAGGCGGGGTTACAAGATGTGTCGCCATGGCGTGCTATGGCGTTATCCCGTGCGCGCACTGGGTATGAGCAATACGATCTTTCGCAAGATATGATGCGAGAGACGGTCAATCGTCAGATGTTTACGCGGCTTGCTCAGAGTGCTTTAACTGGTCAGACGTCGCCAGCGCTGTTAACGTCGTTGATCGGATCGGTATTGACTAATATTCCTGTTCAAACAATTCTTTCGTGGGCGCAGGAATTGGAAGAAGGTTCATCGCTTACGGTATATGGAACGAGTGGCCCCTTTGAAGGCGACGTTGATGCCGCATCACAACTCTGGCTTGTTAACGATAACCCTGCAGGGTGGAAACAGCTCATGAGCGTTGTCGATGCGGGGCAGGATCCGTCGACAGTAACGGGGCTGTGGGATCCCGCAGCAGAATCGCCGATTGCTCCAATTGCGACAAAGACGGTTATTCCTCTTTCATAAAGTTGTTTGCAATTGAATGTAGCCGTTCTCTTGCGAAGCGGATTTAGCGTAGCTACCGTATCGTTTATGCATATGGTAGCTAGCTTCTTTTGATCTGATGGAGACAAATACTTATGCAGCTACCGCATTGTTCATGCGTACGGCGCTACTTAGGATCGATATCCAGATATTGGTATGCTCCGCGTCCCGTAAAGCCAAGTGCATCATAATAGGAGCGCATGCCGATCGAGCACATAACGTTAAGACGTGTATACCCATTACTGTGTGCAACATCTTGGGCTTGAGCAACAAGCGACTGCGCAATATGGAAGCGTTCTGCACGTCGTGCCTCTTCTGTGGGTTCGGGTGAACGTCCATAGAGGTGTAGCTCGCGTACCATAGCTTCTGACGTGTTGACCGGCAAGGTCCCTGCGTAATTGCGCACGTATGTTTCATGCGGAAGCGATAGCCGCAAAAAGGCGACAATACGATGCTCCTTCGTTATAGCTTGGATGAAGTATTCGTTGGTTGCATCGGTCTCGTATTGTAGTACTTCATAAGAGATCTGATCTGCATTTACAGACCGGGCGCCTATCTCGCGGTAACGCATCTCATTTACCGACTGATTAGGCGCATCGAGTTTTTGCTCAACCATTTGCCTAAGGTTGACCTTTTTGTTTCCAGCCTTGATATCGTGTGCCGAGATATCCCTGATCATGCGCGAAATGCGAATATAGGGTGGTGTGTGCAAGGTGTCTGCTACAAGTACGTCAAGCAACTCATTTTCGGAATAGGGTTGCCACGATTTGTCTGCAAAGTGCTTATTGAGCTTTGTCCCTGCTACAAGCACACATGGATAAAGCTTGATTTCGTCAGGAATGAACGATGCATTGGTTACGAGTTTAAGGTAATCGGCCTTATCAGCTGTGGGGTTTGTTCCGTAAAGGTTCACCATAAAATGTGCGTGTACTTTAAATCCATAGAGCCTGAGCAGTGAAAACGCTGTACGAATCGATGGGATATCAAGTCGACGATCATTCATGGTAAGTACCTGCGGATTTAGGCTTTGAATGCCAATTTGCACTTTGGTGCAACCGACTCGTTTGAGCGTTTGCAGCGCAGCGGGTGTAATTCCGTCGGGCCGCGTTTCGATAGCTATGCCAACAACGCGATGTGTCCCTTGCGCGTTAGCTTCCTGCCATCGATCAAGGTTGTCTACAGAGCATGTTTGCATCTGCGCGATACTCTCCCATAGAGCGCTCTTGCCATATAGGTTGTCCCACGCATGATTGTATGAGCAGGCGCCATTGTTGACGCGTGACTGCCATGGCTCGACAAACTGTTGTGCTTGAGAGCGACTTCCGTCAAAGCCTACTTTGTCGTAGAATGCACGTCGCCGTGTGACCTCCGCAGAAAAAGTGTCTTGATCATCGAATAAGGTGAGCGCTCGTAGGAGCTCGGAGACAAACCAAAGCTGATAATTTTTTGAGTAATCGGTCCATGTTCCACCAAGGATGATGAGCTCGATCCGATCAGTGACGTGCCCCATCTGAGTAAGGGTGTGGATCCTTGCTGCCGCCTGCAGAAATGGATCAAAGCAGTTACGCTGCGCACGCTGACACGCTGGCTCATCGCTGAGGTAGCTTTTTGGCATCATCAAATCATTCGGGCAGTATAGACAATTGCTCGAACATTTCCACGGTTTGGTGAGTACTGTGATTGTTGCGACACCCGATGCAGTTCGACTTGGCTTGACGCGCACGGCTTGCATAAGGCGCTGTTCAAGTTGCGGGTCTATATGCCAACTTTTCCAATGGTCTGGGTCATTTTCTTTGACGTTTAGGTAGTAGGGGATTACCTGCTTTTTGGCATAGTGCTGTTTATTGTCACTTAAGTTGCGGTTATGCTTGCGCATAAGCGTTTCGAGGAAGTCTGTGTCTACTTCGACGCCGGCTCTGAGCGCATGTAATATTTCAATAAGTATGTCATCCATATGGCGCTATTCTATCGCAAACCATTTGATGGTCCGTTGCAGATCGCACCACGGAAGAGGACATGCCACGGAATAAGCGTAAGTTGTAATCATATGTGCTACGGAACTATAGGTGCTTGTCTATATAAAGGGGATTGCGGCGATGAGACGAGATACGATCGAAATGTTGCGTGCGATAGATAATGAATTCTACCGTGAACAGGCGCGATCTTTCTCGGAGTCGCGTCGCGCTCCATGGAATGGATGGCGTCGCTGCCTTGATGATTTGAATTCTTGGGCGTCGTTGTCTGATCCGACGCAGGTATCTTTGCTGGATGCGACATCGTATGCGTCGCTTAATTCGACGAAGCCTCTATCGCGGTCCGACTCGATAGAAACATCTTCATCGAGCGTAGCGGAACAATTGTCGTCTGCCTCTGTAGCGGACAATACGTTACCGTTTCATCATGTGCTTGATCTTGCATGTGGCAACATGCGTTTTGAATCGTTTTGCGTCGAAAAGATCGGCAATAAGGCTCAGACAGACATGCCCCATGCGTCTGGCCACTGCGCATCTAATAAGTTGCCAACATTTTATGCTGTCGATAATTGCGATGCCCTTGTTCCGTCTATGGCAAGCGCGGCGCTAAAGGCTGCCATTCGCTATCGATCAATTGACATCATTAAAGCGTTACTTAATGAAGACAATCTTAATAAAACGTATAACAAATCAGGTATCCCATTGTGTGATTGCTCGGTGTCTTTTGGCTTTATGCACCATGTCCCTTCGTTTGCGTATCGAGAACGCGTATTGAAGTCTCTAGTTAATCAAACGCAGCATGGTGGATATGTGGCAGTTTCGTTTTGGCAATTTATGAACTGTGCAGCACTAGCTAACAAGGCACAGATAACTCATGAACGTGCATCGCATCGTTTTGACTTGTCAGATTTAGAACCCAACGATTATCTACTTGGCTGGGAGAAAAACCCTGATGTGTATCGATATTGTCATCATTTTTCTAACGATGAAATTGATCGTTTATTAGCAACGGTTGCTGACACGACGACAGTTGCTGATCGGTTTGTATCTGACGGTCGTACTAATTCGCTCAATAGTTATGCAATATTGCGCATTCGCTAGGAAGGCGCGGACGTTCCATAAAATATATTGAAGAATGTGCTACTATCGGAGAGATCTTAGGGAAGATATATGAACTGGGTATAATGTAGAAGATATAGCGGCCATCTGAGCATGTAGGACAGTGTGAGTGAGTGTGCCCTGCGGAAAGTATGTGCCGCGCGACCAAGTGTTGTAACAACGGTAAGGGATACGCGAGTCTAAGTATGGCAAATAATAAGGGTCGTCATAGCCGTGGCGCTATGCCACAGCAAGGTTCGAATGATGCTTCGCAATCATCTCATCAGGGCAATCATCTAGATAATTCAGCACGCGCTCAACAGCCACGTGCACAACGACCACGCTCGCATGCTGCTGCATCTCAGCGTCCAAACTCTCGACAGGGACAAGCACAACCGACGCAACAGTTTGCTGCTCCTCAAGGCGCGCGTTCTCAAGGGGGTCGTCCTCAGGCGACATCGCATCAAGCTAATCAGACATATCGTCCTGTTGCAGCGCCTGTTCAGTCTGGTCAATCGTTTAATATGCCTTATGGTGGCGATGGTGAGCTTACGCGTGTTCGCAAAAAACGTCACACGCATCGCGGACTCAAACGTACGCTTATTATTATTGCGATCGTATTGTTGGCGCTGATCGGCGGTGCGGGTGCCTATGCTGCGTGGTATAGCAGCACGCTTAGCAACAATATGGCATTGAGCTCAGATGATCAGGAAGCACTTGATAACGTTTTGACGCCAACGTCAGCTGAGAGCGATCAGCAACAGCCTTTTTATGTGTTAGTTATTGGGTCAGATAAATGGGAAAATTACGGTGAGCGTTCCGATGCGATGATTCTTACCCGCATTGATCCAACCAAGCATACAATCACCATGGTGTCGATTCCTCGTGACTATCCTTACATGCTTAATGGCCAAAAGAATAAGATTAATGCAGCATTTTCGCAGGGTGGTCCTGCGGGTGCGGTAACTGCGGTAGAAGACGTGACGGGCGTACAGATTTCGCATTATGTCGAAGTCGATTTCCAAGGTCTTGCACAGTTCGTCGACTCTATGGGTGGCATTTACGTTGATGTACCGTATACGATCGATTATCAGGTCTATACCGGCGACCAGGATACTGTGCATATCGACGCAGGCTATCAACGTCTTGATGGCACGCAATGCGTTGCGCTGTCCCGTATGCGTACGGCTTATAATGATACTGAAGAAGATGCGATGCGCCAGTATAATGTCCGCGCTATGGCATCCGCATTACTTAAGTCGATTATTCATTCGCCCGTAGCGCAGATTCCTTCGCTTGTTCAGCAACTATCACAATGTGTGACTACGGATATTTCGCTGCAGGATATGACAAGTCTTGCGACAAACTTTGCTCAAGCGGACAACGTTACGCTGTATTCGGGCGGTGGCGTGTATGAGGGTGACATTGACCCCGAAACTGGCTTGTGGCTGTGCTATGAGGATCCACAAGGATGGGCGGATCTGATGGCTAAGGTCGATGCGGGTGAAGATCCCAAAACGAGCATTCAGCCGCAATAGCATGATCTAGGCATAAACATGCGACAGGTGCATGCGCGTCGCACGACAAGGCACTATAAAGCAAAACATATGGTATGCATATGTTGCATCAGCAGGGAAGATTTGAAAGAGGGACAAACACGATGACCGTAATGGAATTGTTCAAGCTTATGAGGCAAAAGATTAAGCTAGTGATTCTGCTGCCAGTAATTTGCGCGCTCGTTGTTGGCATTGTTAGTGCGATTGCGCTTCCGAACCAATATACGTCGACGGCATCGGTGTATGTGCTTTCATCTTCCAACTCGGATAATAGCTCAGCTTCGTCCACGTATAACGATCTCTCTGCTGGCCAGATGTTGGCAAACGATATTGCAACATTGGCAAAGTCTTCGACCGTCCAAAGCAAGACGGCTAACTCGTTGCATATGGATTCCCTAGCGGGGTATCGCATCGATGTTAAGGCGGGTACTACAACGCGTGTCATTACCATTAGTGTTACAGGATCTAAGCCTGAGGCGACGGCTGCGGTTGCTAATCAACTTGTCGATGAACTGTCTGGTGTGGCTCAAGGTGTTATGGGAGTCGAGAGCGTCAATGTGATTGATGGCGCAGTTGCTTCGTCGTCTCCTTCGGGACCACCTCGTTTGATGTATACCGGTATTGCATTCCTTATTGGTCTATTTATTGCAATTTTGATTATTGTCATTGCCGATATGTCTAATACGCGTATTCGTAAGCCAGAGGATGCAGAAAAATTGCTTGGAATTCCTGTTATTGCCTCTATTCCTGTAATTAAGATGTAAGGGTGCACATTATGCCAAAGAATACGAGTGGGAAAAAAGCTAAGAATGCGCTCGAGATACAGAATGCTTTTAAGACGCTTTTTGCCAATATTAAATTCATGTCACCTGATGCCCCTATTCATTCGTTAGTAGTGACTTCATCGGTTCCTAATGAAGGTAAATCGACGGTATTGTTTAACCTGGCGAGTGCCATCGCGACGTCGGGTAAGACGGTCTTGCTCGTCGAAGGCGATTTACGCAGGCGTACGCTTGCATCGATGACAAAGGAGCATGCGCGTTCGGGCCTTTATTCGCTGCTTGTTGAAGATGCTTCCCAGCGTGATGCGATCGTTCAGACAAAGATGCCGAACCTCTTCTTTTTGGATGCAGAACCTAACATTCCTAATCCAGTGGATGTAATCTCTTCTCATCGTTTTGCTAAGATGATTAAAACGCTCAGTCAGGAATACGATTACCTTCTTATCGATACGCCTCCGGTAGGAACGTTTGTCGATGCGGCAATTATTTCTACGCTCGTTGATGGAACCATCATGGTTGTTAAATCTGGATCCACTAAGCAGGAGGAACTCAAAGGCGCGTATGCACAGCTTAAAAAGGCAGATGCGAACGTTTTAGGACTTGTTGCGACCTTTACTGAGGGATCCGAGTCGGAATACTATTATGCGTATTACACGCATTCAGGAAAACGCGTAAAGTAGTGTGTTTAACTGATCGTATGAACTGTTGAAGTAAAGCTGCAAGGAAACGAGGTTGTACGATCATGCGTGATATTCATTCACATATTTTACCTGGTGTGGACGATGGATCGCACAATCTTGATGAATCGCTACGCATGATTGAGGCTGCACAACAGGTGGGAATCACTTCAATTGTGTGTACGCCACACTGCCGTGATCCTTACTTTGACTATGATCGTATGCGTGAATCCTTTGAGATATTACAGGAACATGCTCAAGGGTTTCCTCTTACGATGGGGTTCGAAGTCAATCATTCTAAACTGATGGAGCTTGGGCTAGATTGGGCCCCACGGCTTTGCTTTGCTGATCGCAGCACGTTTTTGCTAGAACTGTCGACTCACGCAAAAGCGGATCGTTTTAAAGAGTATTTTTCGACTATCTACGAGCTGCAGGGGATGGGAATGCACGTTATCATTGCGCATCCTGAACGTTATGCAGCAATTGAAGATGATCTTTCGCTCGCTCAGCAGTTGGTTGATGCTGGCTGCGAGCTACAGCTTTCGTCTGATTGCGTTGTAGGTGGTAAATCACATACCAATGCAAAGCAGGTTGCCCGGCATCTTATAAAAGCGAATGTAATTTCGTATATTGCAAGCGATGCTCATTGCCCGGAAGACTACGATTATTATCGACGCCTTAAGCGTAAATTCTATCCTCAAGGGACTCATGCTCGTTTTGCAAAATAGTTAGTGCCAGGCAGCCACGGTGCTGCGCTGATCAGCTTTTATTATTGTGCGAACTATAACGAGCAATAACGAACTATGGCATCTAATAAGAATCATTAGATCGAGCTAATGAATATATAGGTAATATAACTATTCCATATATAATAAAATTTGATATGTGATTTTACCATTAACACCAGATGTAGCGTAATGTGTTGCACTTTGCTAGAGGGATAGATATAGTAAGAGCTGATATAACATGATGCAGGGACGCATACAGGGTATCAGCAGCTTATCAACCTAATAATTCATTTACAATGGTAGTGAGCTAGCAATTTTGCAAATACAAAAAAGGGAAGTTTGTTTTGTCTTATTGTGGCAAAAAGTCTATGATGTATGGAGTACTATATAGTATATATAGTATAGTACTAATGTTGCTTTACAGAGGGGCCGAGGCTTTAGACATTGCGCGTAATGATGTCTGTTTGTTTTGGAATGATAATTATTCTTCCAACAAGAAGATCGGGTAAAGTACGATGGCATATCAAAAAGATATGGTTGCCATCAACAATGGCATCGAGCAAGTTGGTCTTGTCGACAAGGGGAATTGCGGGGTTGCTACTTCGCTTCCAGCTGAGTCTACTGACGGACTTGACACTGCGTTGCGCGGCAGTGCATTTACGAATGGTTCAAACGAAATAAGTCATATTGCATCGTCTTCAGCTTCTATGCCACAGAAAAAGATGACCTTAACTCCGCTTAATTTCAACTCTATACATGAAGAAAATTGTGATCCATCCCTGAACAATAATATGTCTGATGCTCTACCATCTCTTGGCTCAAAAGAGTTTGAAGCGCTATCGAAGAGTATGGATACTCGTCCGCTTGGCTATAGAATATTGAAGCGGCTATTTGATATTTTGATAAGTCTCCTAGCTTTTTTTATCGTTATTGCTTTGTGGCCGTTGACCCTTGCTTTTCTTTGCGTAATTGCTGTTCAGACTAAAGGGTTTCCGATTTATGTTCAGGAACGAGTGGGACAATATGGACGCAGCATACGTGTCCCAAAACTAAGAACGATGATTGTAGACAGCGACAATGTTAGCAAATACCTTAACGAAAAGCAGCTGAGCCAGTGGCATAAAGAGCGTAAGGTTGATGCTGATCCAAGAATTGTACCTATTGGTCGTATACTTAGAGCTTGCTCGATTGATGAATTAAGCAACTTTATTCCTGCATTTTTTGGATCCATGTCTGTTGTTGGACCTCGACCAATAGTGGAAGATGAAACAGCTTGGTATGGTAAAAATTTGCCCAAGGTTTTGAGCGTTCCTCAGGGTATTACTGGCTATTGGCAATGTACCTCACGCAATAAGGCTTCGTTTGAAAGTGGTAATAGACAAAAGCTTGAGCTTGAATATGCAAGCACTGCATCTCTCTTACTTGATTCTAAAATTATTGTGAAAACATTTGGTGTAATGTTTGGGAAAAAGAAGACAGGTAAATAATTGTTTTCCATTAGTCTCATTATTCCAACGCTGAATGCTGCGAATGAACTCCCTGCACTTATTACAGCGATTGCCAAACAAACAATAGCGCCTGATGAAATATTTGTCGTTGACTCATCATCTGATGATAATACGGTTTCAATTGCTAGGCAGTATGATTCCGTTCAGGTATTACATGTAGATAGGAATTGTTTTAATCACGGGACGACAAGGCATAAGGCATTGCTGAAATCTAAGGGAGATCTGATCCTCTTCCTAACTCAAGATGCTCTTCCTCTTTCAGATCGTTACATTGAGAATCTTGTGCGTCCTTTTTCTGACAAAACTGTTGCGTTAACATCTGGTCGGCAAATAGCCAAAGACAGTTCTCGTAGGTTCGAACAATTAGTTAGAACATTTAACTATCCAAGTATATCCTGCGTCCGATCTCAAAAAGACCTATCGACTCTTGGAATTAAAACTTTTTTTGCTTCTGATGTATGCTCAGCCTATCGCAGATCTGCCTATTTGCAATGTGGAGGATTTGAAAGGCCATGCAATACTAATGAAGATATGCTAATGGCTGCAGCATTTATCCATGATGGATGGAAAGTCGCTTATGCTGCAGATGCCGAGGTCTCTCATTCGCACGATTATACGTTTGCTCAGCAATATAATAGAAATAAAGAGATTGGCTTTTTCCTTGAAAAACATGCATCTCAGTTAGTGTGTGGAAGTGAATTAGCCGAAGGAAAACGTCTATCGAAATACGTGGTTTCATCGCTGCTCAGAGAAAGGAACTTATCAGAAATTTGCGTATTCAGTTTAGACTGTCTGGCTAGGATAACCGGTAATAGAAGAGGCCGGTTTTTAGCAAAAAAGGAGTCTTTTCATTAAGGGGAACCATCTAAAATAATTCACTATTGTAAGTAGTGCTAGAAAGTTCTAGACATTATATTTTATTAGTAAATTGAGCAGATTTTATAAATTGATTTGGCTAATAGAACTATGCATATCGGAGGGCTAAGTTTTTTATAAAATTATGTTTAGAATTAGGATGAAATAAATGGATAAGACCCCATTAAAGAATGCTGTTAAGAATGCACTGTCTGTATGTTCTTTATCAACGCTCAATTCTGTTAAAAAAAGCATAGCTGCTTACGATGTAATCTCTTTTGATATCTTTGAAACTTTAATTTTTAGAGATGTCGCATCAATTAATTCTATATATGATGCGGTGTGGAATCGCTGTTCAAATTTTATTACTGTTGGTCGTGAGAGTTTTATTGCCCTGCGCGTCTCTACTGAGGTTAAAATCAAAAAGGCCAATCTGCCGAAAGAGACAAATCTTACCGAAATTTACAGAGCTATGGATTGTATAGAGTCGTCTGCTCTTCCGCTTGTTTGCAAGGTCGAGGAAGAAATTGAGCTTTCATGCGCTGCTCCAAGTAGATATGGTATTGCGCTTTTCCAATATGCTTTAAGTTTAAAAAAACACGTAATTATTGTTTCAGACATGCATCTGTCAAAATGCGTTATTGAACGTATTTTAAAAAAATGTGGGATAAGTAGATATTCGAAATTATATCTTTCATCTAACTGTGCTTGTACAAAGAGGAATGGTGAATTGTTCGATTATGTTGCTAAGGATATGGGAGTAAAAAAAGAGAACATTTTGCATATCGGGAACGATTATAAAGCTGATTTCCTGCAAGCAAAGCATCACGGAGTCAAATCTTGTTTGCTTGATTCTAGTTCGCTCACATATGAAGCAAAGTATATTAAAGAAAAGGAAAGCAATATTGCAATATTTGTGGGAAACCATCAAGGATGTTTTCAATCTGATTTTGAATTGATCGGGTATGAAGTTCTTGGTCCACTGCTAATTTCCTTTTCGTGGTGGCTCGATGACTTAATCGAAGAGTTAGGCGTGCAACGAATATTATTTCTTTCCAGGGAAGGAGAGCTTCTAAAAAAAGCCTATGGTCTTGTCTTCCCAAAACGAGATGATGAATGTGAGTATTTATGCGTATCAAGAAGAGCAGTACTGGGATGCAATTTTATACATTCGAAGTCATTGACGGATATTATAAAAAAATTAGTTAGTGTATCGGCTGATAAATTAACGTTAGACGATTTCATAAAACTTGGGTATTGTACGAGCAGATCCGCTGAAACTTTTTGCAAAAAATCAGGCTTAAGCTGTGAAGATAATCTTGTTCATATCAGTAAACTGAATGATGTAATGATTGAAAGTTTATTTCAAAAAATTATACTACCTGATATGATTTCATATTCGAAGCATCAAAGAGATGCTTTTATTAACTATTTCATGATGAAAAATGCTTCAAGTGTAAAAACCGCGCTTGTTGATGTGGGATGGCGAGGATCAATGCAGGATGAAATTTCTGATATTATCCATGATTCTGTTTCCCAAGATATTCAAATATACGGGCTCTACTATGGTGTGTATTCTGATTTGAGGAAGGAGAATCAATCTCTTAATTCAAAGTACGGTGCGCTTTTTCGTGATGGTCATGATCGGTCTGAATCGTTCTACATGCTTACTCTAACTGTGCAATTCTTTGAAATGCTTTTTCTCTCAGCTAAAGGATCGACAATATCCTATTCGAAGAAGGATAGCGCTATTTCAATTCCAATATTTGGAACGCCTGAACTCGATTGTAATATGACTGATGCTGTTGCAAAAATGCAGAACGCTGCACTTAAATTTGTGAGTGACTATTGTAATTCTGGGGTTTCAGAAATAAAGGACTTTCATTTTACTGTTGGAGACGCATTTAAGTTGTATTCAGATCTTGTGGTACACCCTAGCTATAAATTGACTAAACAGTTTAAGCGTTTTACTACAAAAAATATTGATAGTCAGCCACTCTTTTCGACTCATAATTTATTGTATTGGTTTTCGCATCCCAAAGCGTTTAAGGAGAGCTTCTCGAGTAGCTATTGCAAACTCTTATTTTTGAAAAGTTGTTTCAAAGTGCCATTTCCGTATTACTCAGTATTAAAACGATTAAAGCAATGCCAAGAAAGTCATAGATTAGGTGAAAGCGCCAATGACTGAATCATCCGAAATGCCATCTTTTGCGATAGTGATTGTTGTTTATAACAAACTTCCTTCAGATATTTCTTTTATTAGAGATTTTATTAAGGTTAGACTGATTAGCCAAATAATTGTTTGCGACAACAGTGATAGACCAAGTGAAGAAAAATGGGTTGAAGGTCTGCCACAAAATTGTAAATATCTTTCAATGCATGGTAATCAGGGATTGGCTAGTGCTTATGCTGCTGCTCAAGACTTAATAAAGTCTGAGTATGTTTGTCTTCTTGATGATGACACAACATTGCCATTAGACTATTTCGACAGTGTACTAAGTTGCATCCATGATGAGGTTGCTGATGTCTATGTGCCAATTGTTTGGGCTGGAAAGATGCTGATGAGTCCTTGCAATAAAGATTTATTTCTCTTCCACCCAGCGAGAAATGTTGAAAAGATTCATAAGCGTTTTAGTGCGATTAATTCTGGAATGATAATTCGTTCAGCTTTATTTAAATCATATAATTATCGTACTGGTTTATTTCTTGATATGGTTGATCATAAATTCATTTCAGATATCAAATCAGCTAATCATAGTATAAGAATTATGACTGGAGTTCAAATTGAACAGGAATATTCAAGGCTATCTTATGACAAACATTCAGAAGTAAAACGATATTCTATTTACAAGAAAGATGCTCGTTTGTACTATTCAACCTCAATGCTTGCTAAATTTGTTTGTGAATTGCATTTGTTATACAGACGCATGAACCTTGCAATAAAATATAAGGATATTAGTCTGCTAAGTTTATAAGGCTACTAAAAAGTAATCTATGCATATATTCATAAAGGGACTTCTTAGGGTTAAGGTTAACTATGATTAAGGGAATAAAAAGAGTACTTAAGCGTGCTATTTGGAGACACCGTAATAAAAATAATTTCACAACTCCTGCAGGGAATAATTTTCCGCTCGATAAAGTATTTGTGGGGAAAGCTACGTATGGATCATTACATGCGATTTCCTATGGGAACAGCTCTGAGAGGCTAATGATTGGGTCTTTTTGCTCGATAGCAGACGGAGTTACTTTTTTGATGGGGGGAGAACACTCATTGAAAAGTCTATCAACTTATCCCTTTAGGGCAAAATTTATGCAGAAAACACCAGCTAATACTAGAGGTCCAATTGAAATAGGTGATGATGTTTGGATTGGATATGGTGCAACGATTCTAAGCGGTGTGACAATAGGGCAAGGAGCCGTAGTTGCGGCGGGCGCAGTGGTTGTGAAAGATGTGCAACCGTATTGCATTGTTGGCGGTGTCCCTGCTAAGCCAATCAAAATGCGATTCTCCGAAGATGATATTGCATTGCTTGAAAATGTAAACCTCAAACAGATTGATACTAACTTTATTAATTCAAATATTGACCTATTGGAAAACCCACTAGATAGTGTACTTCTGTCGCGGTTGTCTTAGCACTTCGCTATTGCGCGCTCGCTAGTTGTTGGCGAAAGGATAGATTAAGGTAATGCTTAAATTTCAGAATTGGTACGTTGCCGTTTGGCTATCTGTCCTAGTGCTGTATGGCCTTGGGTGGTCTTCTTTCAATACCCCTTTAGACCTAATCTTACTTGTATTTTTTGTAGCTACGATTTTATTAGCGACTATTTTTTCTAAACTTTCTGGTCATACACCAACTCGGCGTTTGATCTATTGCAAAAGACGTAGGCCTATAATAACGGTATTAATAGCCTTAGGTTTTATTGCTGATTGGACGTATCGAGGAGCAATTCCAATTACGCAGCCATATACTGGTGCGAATGGCACGAATGTCATATCTGAAGCAGTAGGCATTCCTGTTATTCATGTTATTTTGATCTCTGTTTCTATTTTTTATTCGATGTATTTAGGCTATTTATTTCTCTCTGATAATAAAAAGCATTATTTGATCGAGCTGCTTCTTATGTGTTTGACGCTTCTTTTGAACAACAGTAGAGGCTATATTGTTTTTATACTTATTGTTCTGATGCTTCTATTTTGTGCATTCAACTTTAAAGATATAGTCAATATCAAGCTTCATAATATTATTATTGTCATCGTATCCATTGTACTTATTGCCGTTTTTGTTAGCATTATGGGCAATATAAGATCGGGTTATCAATGGAATGACTGTTCGTATATTGAGATGCTTGGATCGTTCAATAATTATCCGAGCTTTCTTCCTAAAGACTTCATGTGGGCTTATTCATATGCGACAAGTCCTCTTGCTAATTTGAACTACAACATTTGCAGTGGCAATACGGCTAATGATATTGGTGCTTTTGCTGCAAATCTTTTGCCTGCATCAATTTCTAAATATTATATTGCCTCTTTGAGTGTTGTTCCAAATCATATTGTTAATTATTTCAACGCCGATACGGGCTTTGCTGCATACTATTGTTCTTTAGGAATAGCAGGAATGTATCTTGTCTTTATAATTCAATTTGTACTATATGGGGTAATTCAGTACATTACTGATCGTCATAAAGTCATTAGTACATTTTCGTCGGCTGTATTCTCATTTCTGGTAATAGTAACCATTTTTTATAGTCCGTTTTACACAGTTGCTGTATGCGGGATGCCTCTTTGCACTCTCGTGGCATCCTTCTACCTGAAGAGGAAAGCAGCAAATAAGCAGGTCATCTATAAAGAGATATAGAGAAAGAAATCAATGCTAGTAAGTATTATTATGCCCGTGTATAACCAAGAAGCATATTTGGCCGCGTCTCTTGATGCAGTGCTCGGCCAGTCCTTTAAGAACATAGAAGTTTTGGCCATAAACGATGGATCGACTGATAAGAGCCTATCGATTTTGCTCAAAGCATCTAAGTACGACTCTCGCATTAAAATTGTGAATCAGAAGAATCAAGGTTTGCTGATGGCTAACGTGAATGGGATAAAACATGCAACGGGCGATTATACTTGCTTCTTTGATCCAGACGATCAGATTGGTCCTGATTTTATAAGCAATTTTATTGATGAGCTTGATCAGAATTACGATTTTATTGCGTTAGGCGTTCATATTTTATCAGATAATTCTGACAATCCTTTCATGTTGGCAGAGGATAAAATATTTGATAAATCTGAACTTTTTAAAAAGGCCGATACATTTATTCTTGATAAGCATTTGGCGCTCGATAAGACATTCTATGTTGCTCGATGGAATAAGTTATATAAGACAGCTTGCCTAAAGAATTTTGTTAAGGAATATGCTTCTTATAAAGATGTTTCTATAGGCGAGGATTCTCTCTTCACATTTTTGCTGTTATGTAATAGTTCTAAGGCAAAATCATGCAAAAAAATAAATTCGTATTATTATATACAGCATGATAATTCAATGACTCATAGTTTGGATTATTCTTCTATTCTCAAGAAGAATAATATTACATTTGATGAATTTAGCAGTTTACTTTTACTGTACAAGAAGTCATTGGTCATTGCTTATCATTTGTATTATGCCGAGCTTTCAGGAGCACTTTCGCATCTTATTGACAAGGACTATTCTCTTGGCAGGGAATTCTATCGAAGTCTATTAAAAAACGATCGTTATGTTAAGGCGCTCCAACTTGTTTGTGAGTATTCGAATTATAAAAATATGAATGCACTATTGCAACGACACCAGTGTCATCCTCTAATGTATGCGGGCGCTCGACGAATGCATAAGCGTATTAAAAAGTTTATGTCTTAGCTGGCTGGAATGATCTATTCGAGTAAAGATAAAGCGAGAAAACTAATGCATTTAATTCATGTTCCGCAGAATGATTTATCACCAGTTGGTGGGCCTTGTGGCTATCTATATAACTTAAAAAATGGTCTAGATGCTATAGACTGTAACGAGATAGATTTTTTGCCTGCGCTTCCTTTTGCGAAGAGGGCTATCAGAAAAGCATCGTTTTTAGTACACTCACACCAATCGTTAGAACAAAAACTTGAATATCGAGCTGATGAACTGCTGACATACCTTAAAAGGGATAATAAACCTTCTGTCGACTATTCTAGATATCGTTCTATCCACTTTCATGCAACTAGAGATTTATATGCATACCGAAAATCTCTTGAGCACTACGATGGCTCTGTTGTTCTTACCTCTCATACACCATGTGTCCCATTTGACGAAGTCTATGAATCGTACAAAAGATTAACGAATAAGACTGTTCAGAGCGAACTTAAAATTTTAGAAAAAGTTGACGAATACGCCTTTCAACGAGCTGATGTGGTTGTGTTCCCCTGTAAGGCTGCTGAAGAACCTTACTATCATACGTGGAAGCGATATAGTGATATTCGAAAAGAGATGAATGTGCAGTATCTTTTAACGGGATCGCCAGAAGTTGTTGCTAAGTCATCTTCTGATTTAATTCGTAATCAATATTCAATTCCAAGTGATGCGTTTGTTGTTTCGTTTGTTGGACGGCACAACGATATTAAAGGCTATCCAGATCTGATAAAAATTGCAAAAAAAGTTTTATCCCAAAGAAGCGACGTTTACTTTCTAATTGCAGGGAAAATAAATGATACTATCGATTTTCCCAAGAGTGATAGATGGATTGAAGCTGGTTGGACGAATGATCCTTATTCAATAATCAATGCATCAGACCTTTTTATTCTTCCTAATCGAGAAACATATTTTGATTTGGTCTTGATAGAAGTGCTTTCGCTAGGGATACCTGTTCTTGCAAGCTGCACTGGTGGGAATAAGTGGTTTTCTTCAATTAATGCTCCTGGCATCAATCTATTTAAGTCAGAAGATGAAGCAATAGAATCTATCTTTAAGGCTTATGCCATGTACAAAATGGACAGTTTTTGTTTTACGCCCTCAAACAAAGAAATTTATCGCGAATATTTTACTGTTAATGAATTTGCGCGTAATTATATTAGGCTTATAACAACGATTCAAAGGGATGCTAATGCAGATTAGCATAGGCAAGAAAGACCTAATGTGGAGCTATGCTGGCACTGCTATATCTATGGCAAGTGGATTTCTTACGCTTCCATTTTTGCTTGTTTTTCTTTCCGCTGATTACCTTGGTCTCTGGTATGTCTTTATGGCAATCGGCAATCTTGTTGTGCTTATCGAATTTGGATTTACGCCCTCTTTTGGCAGAAATATCGCATATTGCTGGAGCGGTGCAAGTTCATTAACCAAAGAAGGATGTGTCCATTCTGATTCGACGAGGATCGATGCTCATTTATTCGCGGGCGTAGTATATGTTTGTCGAGATATCTATAGAATAATAACGGCTATTGCAGCGCTTATCTTATTAGTTGCTGCGACGCCTTACGTTATGTACGTGTCATCTTCTCTTTCGGCCGATGTGGTCATTGCTTCATGGGTGATCTTTGCGCTCTCAACGTTATTGAATTTGTATTATCTGTATTACACTTCTTTTTTGACAGGAATGGGCCAAATTGCATCACTAAATAAGATAAAAGTAGTTTATAGATCATTCCAGCTCCTTGCCTCAATAATTGCTTTGTCTTGTGGATTCGGGCTTGTTGGATTAACGGTTGCTAATTTACTCGGCTGTATTCTTAACAGGTTCATTTCTAGCATAGTTTTCCACAAAAATCCTACTATATCTAAGCTAAAATTAAGTTCCATTTCCGTTACGAAAGAATTTAAAAAGCAGGTTTACTCAGCCGTTTCCTATAACGCGTATAAAGATGGCATTGTCCATCTAGCCAATTATCTCTCAACACAGTCGATGACAATTTTAAGTTCATTATTTTTTGGTCTGTCTGATACGGGCGCATTTTCAATTGCTTTGCAGCTTGCAACCACGTCAGGGACAGTATCTCTTGTTGCAATTGAGGCGCTTACGCCTATGATCCAATCGCAATATCAGCAAATGGATTTTGCTGGAATTCGATTAGCTGTCGGAAAAGGTGCGCTTGCCTATTTGTCCGTCTTTTTTGTTTGCGTCATTGGCGTAGTCGTAGTAATTTTCCCTCTTTTGTATTTTTTCAAGCCTGAGTTGAATCTTTCGATCCCATTATTCTTATTTATGGCTCTGTATTTCTTTATATTTGACTGGTATTCGCTTTTTGCATCAGTTCTTGCTGCTATGAATACTATTCCGTATATGAAGTCATATATTCTTTTTGCTGGTATTGGCATTCTTCTTGGTACTTTGGCTGTTGCTGGTTTTGGCCTCGGTCCTTTCGGACTTATTTTTGGAATGATCGTATCTCAATGTATATATAATGCTTGGCATTGGCCTAAATATCTTGCAAATAAGCTTAGGACAACAGTTTTTTGCATACTTAGGCAGACATTGAAGAAATATATTACAAAACAAATATAGCTGGACTTTATCCTCTAGGCTGTGTTCTATTTGCTGCTTATTCATATCGTTCTAAGTGATAGAGATGATAGATATTGTATCCACTAAGGCTAGTTATCCCCAAATAAGAATCATTCTGCCGTTGGCGCTTCATTCCTTATACAATAGAGTGCAGCAGCAATCCGCAATATAGACTGCTGCTACAGCTGATATAACACGTGAAAGTGGCGGGAATGAATATAGCGATTGCAGGAACGGGATATGTTGGTCTCTCTCTAGCTGTGCTCTTTGCCCAGCATCATCACGTTACTGCTGTTGATATTATCCCGGAAAAAGTTGCTCTCATTAATAAGCGACAATCGCCGATCAAAGATCCAGAGATCGAATCGTATCTGGCGCACCAATCACTCAATCTCGAAGCAACGCTTGATGCAGAAGCCGCATATAGCAATGCAGATTGCATTGTTATCGCTACGCCGACTGATTACGATGAGCAGCAGAATGTCTTTGATACGTCTCAAGTTGATTCAGTCGTAGCGTGCGTTGAGCGCGTCAATCCTTCAGCAACAGTTGTTATAAAGTCGACAGTGCCAGTCGGCTATACTGCGCAAATTGCTACACAGTATCCTAATTCTCATATTCTTTTTTCTCCTGAATTCCTTAGGGAGGGTCATGCACTCTACGATAACTTGCATCCAACGCGAATTATCGTGGGCGTGCCATTACAGTCGGACCAGCAAGCTAGTTCTGGTACAGATGATCGTGTGCAGTGTTTTGCTGATTTGTTGGCCGAAGGATCTCTTGATACCAATACTCCTGTACGTATTATGCATTCGTCGGAAGCAGAAGCAGTAAAGCTCTTTTCCAATACTTGCCTTGCCTTAAGAGTTGCCTTCTTCAACGAACTCGACACGTATGCCGAGATGCGTAATTTACGTCCTGCAGAGATCATAGAGGGCGTTGGCTTGGATCCGCGTATTGGAACGCATTATAACAATCCGTCATTCGGCTATGGGGGATACTGCCTGCCTAAAGATACCAAGCAACTTCTTGCCAACTATAAACATGTGCCGCAGAATTTAGTGGCAGCTATTGTGGATGCAAATACAACGCGTAAGGATTTTATTGCTCAAACGATCATCGACAAAGCCGAAGCTTGGTCTTCGGATCCGGCTAACGTAGGCTCGGCAACGTCGAGCACAGATGCGCGTCCTGTTATTGGAATGTATCGTCTTACGATGAAAACGGGGTCGGATAATTTTCGTTCGTCGTCTATCCAAGATGTAATGGATCGTCTGATCGAATACGGTCTATCTATTATCATTTATGAGCCGACTATCGCAGGTGTTTATCACGGATGCAAGATCGTTGATTCATTGGAATTGTTTAAGACACGTTCTGACATCATTGTTGCTAATAGATGGAATTCTGATTTATCAGATGTTCGTCCAAAGGTGTTTACACGCGACTTATTTCAACGGGATTAGCATCCACTAATGACGTTCTTGTGTCTCAAAGGCGTTGATTCCATACGACCCGTCAAAGGTTGCTAAGGAATTAAGCCTTCTAGCACGATTCGAAACGAAAAAGAACCTCATATTTGTAAAACTAGGTAAGTCTTTTGATTGCCTAACAGGTGACGTACACTGCGAATATATAACGTATCATCATATACGGTTGAAGCATTAGATTGGCCGGCATTATTTGATGCGCGTATGTCTATGCGCTGGATAACGATAGACGATCTATATAGGGTGTCCAAACGATCTATGCAAATTCGATGCAAAGGCTAAATCAGCTATTCGTAATCGACCGTTTGACGATATCACTCGTAGATATGAGAGGCTTACCATGATGCAGATAGCGCAATCGATTTCGCAACCAGTAAGCACGAGCTTTGAAATTGGTGCAAGTGGAACGCCTCAGACGGGCGATACTATATTTGCGATCATCTTTGTTGTGCTGCTGGTCATCTCGATCATTCTTTTTATCATCGTTATCCATCATCTTTTAAAAAAGCACTAGAGGTGATGGTTCTACCTATAGGCGTACAGCATTGAATAACCACCTATATGCATAGTACGGGTATGCGTTTTGAATGGTGCGCCTGAATGATTGACGTATGCAATTGGTACGTAATCGCTGTTCAAACGTGAAATGCTAGTGTCGCAACGTTGCGCGAATAGTCTGCGGATTTAATAATAAATGAAGCGCATCCATGCATGAGCGTGCCACGATGTCTGCGTGAGCCAATAACGAGGCACATGTTCCTTCACCCTCGATAACAGCTATGCTTAGCGTTGCATGGTCAAACATGGGAATATCGTTGTATCCATTACCTATGCAGACAATCGCTCCGCCGATTGAATCAACAACTTCTTGTTTATGTGGCCCTGCAGCATCGTTAGGAAATGTTTCGATGCGAACAGGTAGGCCTGCGCATTGCTGCCTGACGGTTCCGTACGTGTCGGCGGTAAGAACGCGAATATCTAGATGTTGCGCAGCGAGTTGTCGGAATGCATCGGCGACACCGGGTAGGAGTGTCCCATCGACGGCAATCGTCCCATTGTAATCAAAAACGGCATGCTCGATCTTATACGTCCCTCTGCCAGGTATCTCTATATCCATGGGTTACGCCGCCTTAATAAAAATCGGTAATCTGTATGTCGATCTTCGCAGAATACGGTATGCTTGTATACACGAACGCATGTTCTGTATACAAGAAAGGGGCCAAGTGGGCTCAACCGCTTCTGCACATATAACTAAGCTTATGCCAAAAGATTGCTCTTCGGCTAACGAAAATCGTTGCTATATTTGCATCGACCTCAAAAGCTTTTATGCTTCGGTAGAAGCCGTAGATCGCGGTTTAGATCCTATGACGGTCAACCTTGCTGTAGCCGACCCTGATCGTGGAAAGACGACAATCTGCCTTGCTATTACTCCGGCAATGAAGCAGCTTGGCATTCGTAATCGATGCCGTGTGTATGAAATACCCGACAATGTTCAGTATGTCAAAGCTAAACCTCGCATGCGTCATTATATGGAAGTATCCGCTCATATCTACGGAATCTATTTGCGCTACGTATGCAAAGAAGATATTCATGTCTATTCGATCGATGAATGCTTTATCGATATAACGTCGTATTTAGGGCTCTATCACCAAACGGCAATTGAGTTCTCTAACATGCTTAGGCAGGCGGTGTTTGATGATACGGGCATTTGCGCAACGGTAGGTATTGGTACGAACCTATTTCTTGCTAAAGTTGCTTTGGATATTACTGCCAAGCATACAAAAGAGCATATCGGGTATGTCGATCAAAAAACATTTGTGGCTAAGGTGGGCAAGCATCGTCCAATTACCGATATTTGGAATGTTGGTCCTGGTATTGCGGAGCGTTTGAGCCATTACGGTGTGTTCGACTTATGCGGCGTTGCCGCTATGGATGAGGATGTGCTCTATCGCGAATTTGGTTCTAACGCGCGCTATCTTATTGATCACGCGCATGGCATTGAACCTTGCACTATTGCCCAGATCCAAGCATACAAGCCCAAGGCACAGTCTCTGTGCTCTGGTCAGATATTGCCAAGCGATTATACATATGACGAAGCTCTGGTGGTGCTTAAAGAAATGGCAGATGCGCTTATCCTTGATTTAGTTGATCGACATGCTGTGGCGGGGTCTGTGTCGATAAGCATTGGATATGCCCGTCAACCGGGTGCTGATTCTGCTGGTTACAATGGGTCTGGCGCAAGTGCATATCAGGGAGAGCACGGAACGCGCCCTCGCACGCATCGCGGCAATGTCACAAGAAAGCTTCCAGAACGCACGCATTCACGATCGAGACTTTTGCCAGCATTTGAGACGTTGTTTGCGCAGACTACATCGCATGATCGTCCGATACGACGATTGTCGATAGGGTTCGGCTCTATTTTGCCCGAGGAATTTGCGGAAGACAATCTGTTTACCGATGTCCAGGCGGAAAATGATGAGCAACACTTACAGCAGGCGATTCTTGCCGTGCGGGGCAAGTTTGGCAAGAACGCATTGCTTCATGGGCGAAGTCTTACGGAAAAGGCGACGGCGCGGGAACGCAACTGTCAGATAGGTGGTCATCGTGCATAACACTCGTTTGTCTGATGAAGATAATGCGCGCGCAGCCCAGTTTGTTCCATTCGCTGCATTACGCGGCTATTACGATTTGATTCGAGAGCAGGAACAGGTGGCTCAGCCGCGTCACGAGCTTACTACCGAGGAATCTGCTGCGCTTTCGTCGACCTTATGCAAGATTCGCCCACGCATGATCGTCAAGGTGACATACTACGATAACGATTCATATCGGACGGTGCAGGGGATAGTAACAGAGATTAACAGTGCGGTGCATTGTATAGAAATTATCAAGACAGAGATTAGTTTCGATGATATATCAGCTCTAACGATTCTATCCATATCCTGAATCTTCGCAGGTCTGCGTATAAAGATGTCGAATTTGACGATAAAAAACGCTACCATAGAAATTAAACAAGACGGATGAAGGAGAACTTTCGTGGCTAAAGTCAACGAAAATTACCAGAAGTTACCTGGTAACTATCTTTTCGCGGAAATCGCACAGAGGACTGCTGCTTATTCCAAAAAGCATCCAGATGTGCAGCTTATCAAAATGGGTATTGGCGATGTAACACGTCCGCTAGCACCTGCTGTTATTGATGCGATGCATGCCGCTGTTGACGATATGGCGCATATCGATACGTTTAGAGGTTATGGTCCTGAACACGGCTACGATTTTTTGCGTGAAGTGATTGCTCAGCATGACTACCGTGATCGCGGAATCGATATTTCTGTTGACGAAATTTATATCTCTGATGGCGCAA
>DIDE01000102.1 GCA_002417975.1 Eggerthellaceae bacterium UBA5808 | reverse complement strand
CTAAGAATTTAATGCATGAAGTTTTAAGTTGCTGTGGATCTGTTATTGCTACTGAGGGTAATCAAAATAATGAGCTTGGCGTACCGCGAACCCTTCTACGTGCGCAACGTGATACTAAGTATGTTGTTGTCGAAATTGGTATGCGCGGTAAGGGACAGCTTACATCGATGTGCTCATGGGTTAAGCCTTCGATTGGTGTGATTACCAATGTTGGCGAAAGTCATATTGAGCTACTTGGTAGTCGTGAAAATATTGCGTGTGCTAAATCAGAAGTATTCGAAGCACTTAACGGCGCTCATGCTACTGCCTACATTAATGCCGATGATGACTTTGCCGTGTTCGTTCGCGATCATGCTCGTCTTGATGAACGTGGCGTAACGGTTGTTTGTTATGATGGTTCAGGCAAAGATCCATCTTCATATGATGCGCGCATGCGACCTTCAGTGTATGCAAGTGATCTTGAGATGGATGAGACGGGCCATGTGCGCTTTATGCTTCATATTCCAGGGGATAGCGCAGAATGCTCTCTTGCTTTGCGCGGACGGCATAGCGTTATTGATGCGTGCGCGGCGGCTGCTGTTGGTGCGCAACAGGGATTAAGTGCGCGCACTATTGCTGCGGCCTTGAGCCGTGTTGATGCGATGTCGGGTCGACAACGCGTGATAGTAAATGATGAAGGCGTGACTATCATCGATGATGCTTACAATGCAAATCCTGAATCGATGATGGCTTCTCTTGATTTACTTTCTGCGATGAAGGTACCAGGTCGACGTTTTGCTATGCTGGGCGATATGGGGGAGTTGGGCTCATTCGCGCATAAAGGGCATGCAATGATTGGCGCTCAGGTGGCTGCAAAACATATTGATCGGCTTCTTTGCTTTGGTCCGCTTTCGCAGACTATTAGTCAGACGGCTGCACGCAGTGGAATGAATAAGGACGCAATTTCGGATGTTGCGTCGATTGATGAAGCACTTGATAGGTTAAAGCACGAATTACATAAAGGCGATGCTGTTTTGATCAAAGCATCTCATTCAATGGGTCTTGAACGTATCGTCGAAGGACTTGTGAAATAGTATGTTAAACATTTTCGATTCGTATCCAACATTTGAAGTATTCTTTGCGTTTGTGCTCACGGCGCTTCTCACTATGGTTGTTATGCCACTATGGATTAAAGCGTTGCGTAAAGGACATATAGGTCAGCAAGTGCGTGCTGATGGTCCACAAAGCCATTTGGTAAAGCAAGGGACGCCAACAATGGGCGGAGTCATTATGCTTCTTGCTGCCGCTCTTGTCGTTATATTTATGGGATCGTTTTCTCCCGAGGTTGCTCTATTATTGGGAGCAACGCTTCTTACGGGTTCACTCGGATTTGTTGACGATGCATCTAAGGTCATTAAGGAACGTTCTTTAGGTTTGACACCTAAGGCAAAACTGGTTGGTCAATTTGCTATTTCTATCGCCTTTTGCCTTGTAGCGGTAAATTGTTTTGGTATTGCTCCCGTTGTGGACTTTCCTTTTATCGGCGTGCTTGATCTTGGTGTGCTGACGACCGTTATCCCTCTTGGTTCAGGTATTAGTGTTCCATGGCTCTATCTACTCTTTGTTGTTATTCTTATTGCCGGTATGAGCAATGCGGTAAATCTCACTGATGGACTTGACGGTTTGGCAGCGGGAACAGTAATGATCGTGATGATTGTTATGGCTGCTATTGCTTATCGCAGCGATATGATCGATGTTGCTTTATTCGCCGGTGCTCTTGGCGGCGCATGTGTCGGATTCCTTTGGTTTAACTCATTCCCAGCTGATATTTTTATGGGTGATACGGGATCGTTGGCGCTTGGTACGGCATTGGCTTGCTTGGCAGTTCTAACTAAAACCGAAGTGTGCTCTCTGATCATTGGTGGCTTATTTGTTGCCGAAGCACTTTCTGTCATTATCCAAGTAGTGTATTTCAAAAGAACTCATAAGCGCTTGTTCCTTATGGCTCCACTTCATCATCACTTTGAGAAAAAAGGATGGAGCGAAGTAAAGGTTGTCAATCGCTTTTGGATTGTATCTGGAGCGCTTGCTGCGATCGGCTTTTTCTTATATTTCATCGAATCTATGATTGCGGTGGCTTAATATGTCAGAGAAGAAATCAGCAGTTGAACTGCTTAGTTGTGGGAAGTATGCGCCGGCGCATCTAGGTGATATTCTCGTACTCGGTCTGGGAAAGAGTGGTCGTGCGGCTGCTTGCTATTGTTTGGACCGTCTTGGTTCGCGTGTTGCGAGTGTGTCAATTGCCGCAGGAGTTATCGATGATGATGGACGTGCTTTTGCTCAATCATGCGCAGAGCGTGGCGCAAAGGTAACATCTGACTCCTATGATATTAATGGGTCGTATGATCTGTGCATTGCCTCTCCTGGTATCTCGCAGTTCTCTGATTTTTATCAGAATGCCGCGTCGGCGAGTGATGAGATCATCAGTGAAGTCGAATTTGCTTGGCGCGAAAGCGATCCCGATTCAACATGGGTTGCTATTACGGGAACAAATGGTAAAACGACAACAACAGCTCTGACGACTCATATTCTTACACAGGCAGGTTTGCCGTTTGTTGCTGTAGGCAATATAGGGGATACTTGCCTTGATGCAGTGGCACGCCATACCGCGAAAGGGTATGTTGCTGAGGTTTCGTCATTCCAGCTTGCGTCAACGGAATATTTTGCTCCGGATATTGCAATTATGCTCAACATTACGCCTGACCACGTTGAATGGCACAAGAGCAATGAAGCGTACATAGACGCAAAGATGAACATTCTTAAAAACCTTGCTACATCGCATGGTGTTGCGATTATGAACGCGTCGGATGAAGTGGTTCGTCATCGTATAGATGATGAATACTTCCTTAAGGGGTCCCAACACAGTTTTGAATGTATACCTGTTGGTTCTGCTGCAGGTATCGATACCCCCTATTGTGCTATCGATCATTCAGCATCATTGGCATTTTTACAAGATCGTTCAATGCTTACTATCGTCTATCGAGGCGAAGAGCATACGCTTTGCTCAAGAAATGATCTTCAGATTCCTGGTCTCCATAATGTGCTTAATGCTCTGATGGCTGCATCTGCTGCAGTGGTCCTTGGTGTTCCTGACGATAAGATTATTTCTGCACTTACAAGCTTCCAATCACTTGAACATCGTCTTGAATTTTGCGGAACTGTTAAGGGCGCTCGTTGTTTTAACGATTCAAAGGCGACAAATGTTGATGCGACGCTTAAGGCATTCGCAGCATTTGATGACTGTCGTCCTATCGTTATGCTTGGAGGGCATGATAAGGGAACACCGCTTGATGAACTTGTTGTTCAAGCGGAGTTGCATTGCAAATCTGTTATTTGCTTTGGTGCGGCTGCTGCACGATTCGCCCAGGCATTTTCTGATGCATCGATTCCTGTATATGTCGAAAAAACGATGGAGCCTGCGCTTGATCGAGCGATTGCTCTTTCATCGGATGGGGATATTATTCTCTTATCACCTGCATGTTCTTCATATGACGAATTCTCTTGCTTCGAAGAGCGCGGCACAATGTTTAAACAGATGGTGCACGATCGAGCGGATCGGTGATATCTGCTATGGCTCATGAGGGACAGAGCGAGACGCATCGTAGACAGAAGAGCTCGGCAATTTTGAGTGGCTCGCGGGATATTGTTATACCGCGTGTCATTCTTATTGTTGCTGTGTTTGCATTGACCGTCATCGGTCTTATGATGGTCTATTCATCATCAAGCATCGAAGCTATCGATGCGGGGACAAATCCGTTATCAGGTCTTGCCAAACAATGTGGTGTGACTCTTTTTGCTATTGCACTATGCGCTGTTATTGCACGCTGCATCCCTTACTACGTATGGCTTGATAAGGTTCTGAATGTGTTCTGGGGTATATCAATTTTGCTCCTTATTTTGACGATGGTAATGGGAACGCGCATGCTCGGTGCGCAACGCTGGCTTGTCATAGGACCAATTAACTTTCAGCCATCGGAATTCGCAAAAGTCGTTATCGTTCTTACTATGGCGCGAATTGTTTACAAAGCAAGAACAGATAATCGCTCTCTTGGTTGGATCGCAAGCAATTCGGCAATCTACGTATTGCTCCTTCTTCTTCTTATTTATGTTGCACAGTCTGATTTGGGAACTACGGCTATTTGCCTCGTTGGCATCTTGACGGTGCTTATACTGGGCGATATGCCTTGGCAGCCTCTGGCAATTCTAGTTGCAGTGATTTGCGTATTGGGATTTGCCGCAATCTTTTTGGTTGGCTACCGCAGTGATCGAATGGCGTTTCTTAACCCCCAAGCTGATGCCCTAGGTAGTGGCTATCAACTGATTCGCTCATTCTATGCATTTGGATCGGGAGGTTTATTCGGTGTTGGTATTGGCAATTCTACCGAGAAATATCTGTATCTCCCCGAATCTGATACTGATTTTATTTTTGCTATTCTTGGCGAAGAGCTTGGTCTTGTAGGCGCGTTCGTAGTGATAGTACTATTCGTGGCGATTCTTATTGCTGGATTTAAGATTGCTCGTAAAGCACCCGATATGTTTGGAACCATGGTAGCTGGAGGGTGCACTGCTATGCTTGTTTTCCAGGCATTTCTTAATATTGGATGTGTAATAGGCATTTTTCCTACAACAGGAAAACCGCTTCCGTTTATCTCTTCTGGTGGATCGGCAATGATAGGATCGTATCTGCTGGTAGCGATGATTCTATCGGTTTCGTTTGCTTCGGGCTCTTCATCGGGCATATTTGATCGTCGTCGTGATGATCTTCGCATTATCCATGCAGATCAGGCATCTTCGTCTGATCGAGAACGGCATCATCGTGAATCATCTTTGCAAAGGGCAAACGGTTCTGCTCGTCTAAGCAATCGACAATCTCGTCGCTCTCAGGAAGATTTGAATCGTAGAAGTTCGCAACGTGTTTCATCTTCGGGCCGTACATCAAACCGATCTCGAGACCGAACTCCGCGTTCGTTCTGAGTAGACATGAGGAGCCTACTTATTTTTGCTGTCCGTGGACGTATACTGTAAGTTCCGAGAGGAGACGGATCGTTCATGAATATCGTTGTTTCCGGCGGAGGAACCGCCGGACATATTAATCCAGCACTTGCACTTGCTGATACGTTGCGCTCGCGTGGACATAGCGTTTGGTTTGCTGGGACGCCTACGGGCGTCGAATCAAAACTTGTCCCAGAGGCAGGAGTTCCTTTTAAGGCCTTTGAAGCGTCAGGGTTTAATCGGAATCATCCTTTAACACTTTTTCGTGCGCTTCGTCTTGCCTCAAAATCTACGTCTGCTGCGGCAAAATGGTTTGAGGATATTAAGCCCGATGTTGTTGTGTGCTTTGGTGGATACGTATGTATACCCGTTGGTCGTGCAGCTGAGCATCAAGGAATTCCTGTTGTCGTTCATGAGCAGAATTCCGTTATGGGTTTGGCTAATAAATATTTGTCACGTCTGGCTACTAAGGTTGCATTGACCTATGAGGTTGCAGGGGCATCCGTTACTAATAAACAGAAAGTCATTGTTACGGGTAATCCTGTTCGTCCTTCCGTATATCGCGCAACACGCGAAGAAGGACGCGCCTATGCAGGTGTTCCTGCGAATGCGCGCATGCTCGTTGTTTTTGGTGGCAGTTTGGGAGCTCGTCATATTAATACAGCGATATGCCAGTTAAAAGATCGTTTGCTTTCGTATGATGATCTCTACATTGAGCACATTACGGGCCCTAAAGAATACGATACGGTTGTCAAAGACTTGCATCTGAATTCCGATGAAGCTCAACGCTGGCATGTCAAGGGCTACGAACATCAAATGGGTAAGGTACTTGCTGCTTGCGATATGGTTATCTCACGAGCTGGAGCGACCTCACTTGCAGAGATATCAGCACTTCATATTCCAGCATTGCTTGTTCCTTTTCCGTACGCGACAGCCGATCATCAGACGATGAATGCACAAGCGTATGTTGACCGAGGCGCAGCCTATATGATCTCTGACGATCAGGTTGAAAGTGAAGAATGCGCATCAAAGCTCACATCTATCATTGATGATTCTGCTATTCGCTCGCGTATGCGGGAGGCTTCTGCCTCGTTCCGAACAGAGGATGCCGCTGCAGAATTGGCAGATGTTGTGATAGCTGCCGCAACTGGTGGACGAAATGAGTACAATAACGCGGATGTGAAAAAATAAACGACGTACCGGAATGAGTTGTATGCGCTATGAAGATAGCAATGTGTATGCGACCGAGACGGTTAATGAGATAAGTAAGCTCTCTAAAAGACGGTGGAGCGGAAGGGCACAGACTCTATGGCTGAACGTGAAATAAACAAGGTACATTTTATCGGTATTGGCGGCGTTGGAATGAGCGGTATTGCTCATGTGGCGCATGATCAAGGCCTCATTGTGAGTGGTTCTGACTTGCGTGAAAGTCGTTATACTCAGCAGCTTGAAGATGCGGGTATCACTATCCATATTGGTCATGATCCTGCTAATATTCCTGATCCAGCTCCTGATGTTGTAGTAGTATCAACTGCTATTCTCGACAATAATCCTGAGCTTGTTGCTGCTCGCGAACGTGGCATTAAGGTTTGCCATCGTGCTCAGATGCTTGCTACACTTGGTCATGGCAAACAGACTCTTGCCGTTGCCGGAACTCATGGCAAAACAACCACATCTTCGATGCTTGCATCAACACTTGATGGGATGGGGCTTGACCCGACGTTTCTTATCGGTGGCATAGTTCGCTCTTACCATACGAACGCTCATTCTGGTACTGGTCGTTATTACGTTGTTGAAGCTGATGAGAGCGATAAATCTTTTACGTATCTTGATCCGTATGCGGTTCTTGTTACTAATATCGAAGCTGACCATCTGGATCACTATAGCGATCTTCAGGAGATCTATCGTCTGTTTACGCGCTTTATGGGATCTGTGCCCGAGGATGGTGTCATCGTCGTATGCGGCGATCGCCATGATTTGGTTGAGCATGCCAAGCAAACGGGGCGTCGTGTGGTCACCTATGGTTTTGGTGACGAATGCGATGCGCAAATCATTAATTACGTTCCTTGTGGAATTGGAAGCACGTTTTCACTTCGACTTCCTAACGATATGGTTGTATCGAGTGGTGTTAAACAAAATCCTGGTCAGCATAATGCGTTAAATGCGGCTGGCGTACTAACTATGATATGGGCTCTCGATGAGGATGTTCAAAAGGCTGCAGAGATCCTCCGTGATTTTGCTGGTGTCCGCCGTCGCTTTGATCTCGTAGGTAAGGCACATGGCGTTACCATCGTTGATGACTATGCGCATCATCCGACCGAAATCGCAGCAACGATTACTGCTGCAGACAAGCTTGATTTTAAACGCGTTATTGTTTTGTTCCAGCCTCATCGCTATTCGCGTATTAAATTGTTTACCGAAGTGTTGCGTAAACAATTCTCTCACGCATTCGATGGTGCAGATGAAGCAGTATTTATGGATGTCTATCCTGCTGGCGAAATGCCAATTCCAGGTGTGTCTGGACAAACATTTATGGAAGTCCTCAACGATAATCCTGACCATCCGAAACTTCATTATGTCGCTCGGCGTCAAGAAATTGTTTCTTATCTTATGACTCAGGTTCGTCCTGGCGATTTAGTGATAACGATGGGTGCTGGCGATGTAACCGCGATGGGCCCGCAGCTTTTGGATGAGCTCCAGGCTGTGGATGCGTCGTCATCGCAGGAATAGGTGCTATCTATGTCGTTCGATAGTATTCATGCGCTGCAGCTTCTTCGCTTTGACGAAGAATTTGATGGTACGCTTCGTTTCGAGGAACCGATGTCGCATCATACGACCTATCGTGTCGGCGGTCCTGCTCGATGCTTTGCTGTAGTTGATTCTGTCCACGCACTCGCGCAACTTTTGGAAATCTGTGAAAGAGATTCCTTTGCGTGGACTGTTGTTGGAAAAGGAAGCAATCTGCTCGTTTCCGATCAAGGATACGAAGGTCTTATTATCGTTCTTGGTCGTGATTTCAAACGATGGACGTATGATGAGGCGACCATGCGCTTTACCGTTGGAGCTGGTGTGTCCCTTTCTCGTATTGTGCAGGAGGCGTTCCATCATGCGGTGTCTGGTATGGAATTCGCAGTTGGAACTCCGGGGACGCTTGGTGGCGTGCTGCGCATGAATGCAGGTACACGGACCGAGTGGATCGGATCGCGTGTTGTGACGGTGACGATATACGATCCAAAGCGTGGTCTTGTTAGGCTCCGTGGTACTGACATCGATTGGGAATATCGACACTCGTCAATTCCCGCTCAATCGGTAGTTGTCGAATGCGTTCTTGAGATGCATTCGGGTGCTGAAGCATTTATACGGGGTAAGATGGAAGGCGCACTCAAGCGACGTAAAAACAGTCAACCTCTTGAGTTTCCGTCGTGCGGAAGTGTGTTTCGCAATCCAGATGGTGAATCATCTGGCGCTTTGATTGAAAATGTTGGAATGAAAGGCGTAACGTGTGGTGGCGCTCAAGTTTCCGAAAAGCATGCGAATTTTATCGTTAATAAAGGTGGGGCAACGGCGGACGACATCGTTTCTCTTATCCAAAAGATTCAGAGTAAGGTAAAACAAGCTTATGGCATCGAGTTACAACCGGAGGTCAGGTTCCTCGGCTTCACGCAACGGTAGGGGACGTAGTTCCCGACCGTCTGGTCGTGATGCACACCGATCATCTGCACCTCATAATCGTAATTCATCATATTCGATGCCGTCTGGTCAACGTTCTTCTTCGCAGCGGAAAGGACGTGGATCCAGCACGGGATCACGCTCGACGCGTAATACTACGCGTCGGACATCCGATGCGTCGCGTATGCGGACTGCTTCGTCATCATCGCGCAATCGATCATACCGTGCGCCCTCTTCATCTATGAGTCGTAAGGGTTCCACCGCTCCACATTCGCCAAAACGCAGTTCACGGCGTACGTCGGGTACTTCGTCGCAGATGCCGTCACGTTCGTCTAGGTCAAACCAACAACAACGATATGCTTCGGCGCGTACATCACCTCAACAGTCACGTCGTTCATCAGGTCAAAATTTGCAGCGTCGGTCGAATGCAGGTCGTCCACGCACCATTAAAATGCCGCAGTCGAATCCGCGGTCAAAATCATCTTCTTCTTTGAATCGATCAGCGGGTGGCCGAGCTGCACAACAATATCGTGATGTATCACGTTCGTCTCGGCCGGTATCGGTGTCGTCAGTTCGTTTAGGAGATATGCCCGACCGTTCATCATCGAGAAAGCAATCTAAACAGGGGAGAGAGCATAATCGCTATACTGCGCGTATTATTCTTGCTCTCTGTGTGGTAGCTGTATTTTTTGCAACAGGATTTGGACTCTATTCTTCTAATTTATTTACCATCGATCAAGTTGTGGTTGAGGGTGTTGATCATTTGACATCTCAGGAAATGACTGATCTTGCAGCAGTCCCTGCGGGGTCGACACTTATTCGTGTTGACACACAGTCGATTGTTGATCGTTTGACTTCCGACCCATGGGTTAAGTCTGCTTCGGTAAAACGTTTATTTCCTCATACACTTGATCTTTGTGTGCAGGAACGAACAATTGCCGCTACGGTATCGGTGACGTCTTCTGATAAGAAGTCTACGGAGACGTGGGCTATTTCATCTGATGGCCTGTGGCTTATGAAAATTCCCGATCGTGATTCTGACGAAGCAAAGGATATGAGTTCGCAAATCTTTGATGATGCAGATAACGTATTGCATATTACCGATGTCCCTTATGGGGTTCGTCCCGAAGAAGGAACGTATTGCACCGATGCAAGTGTGCTTAATGCGTTGAATGTTGTTTCTGGACTGACGACTGATCTTGCAAATGAGGTAAAATCCGTATCGGCTTCAGGTCCGGAAAACACGGTTCTAACGCTCGATAACAATATTCAAATTGCTTTTGGAACGTCGGATTCGCTTCGTGAAAAGGAACGTGTGTGTTTGCAGCTTATGCAGCAATATCCTGATCAGATTGCCTATATAAATGTTCGTACGGTCGATAGGCCGACGTGGCGCTCGGTTACCTCATCATAGAGGGGACTGTTTTTGAGTAGCTCGGTCGATGATTCGTGCGTTTTTCGTGCGTCTGCCGTAGTAGTTTGTGCATGTGCGTTGCTTTTCAGGCTTGATCTGCACCGCTTCATTTGCAAACGGGGATACTTCGTGTACAATTCTTGTATTACAGTTGAAGATGCATGGCATGGAAGTTGTGGCAAATAATAACGTGATTGATCAAACGCAGCATCTGAAAACGCAGCAACTGGAGGAGACAATGCCTAACCAAATGGGATCAGATAATCTGGCGGTCATTAAGGTCGTTGGAGTTGGCGGAGGCGGAACAAACGCCGTCAACCGCATGGTAGAAGCTGGGATTAAAGGTGTAGAGTTCATTGCGATCAACACCGATCACCAGGCTTTGCTTATGTCCGATGCGGACAAAACCGTTCATATCGGCGAAGAACTCACCCGCGGTTTGGGTGCCGGTGCAAATCCGGAAGTAGGATGCCAGGCTGCCGAAGAAAGTCGTTCCGAAATTCGGGACGTGCTTGCCGAAGCAGATATGGTATTTGTAACTGCTGGCGAAGGTGGTGGCACTGGTACCGGTGCTGCGCCAATCGTTGCAGAGATTGCTCGTGAAGATATTGGTGCGTTGACTGTTGGTATCGTCACTAAACCATTTAGCTTTGAGGGACGCCTTCGTCGTAATCAGGCGGAGCAGGGAACTGATTTGCTCGCACAAAAGGTTGACACGCTGATTGTTATCCCTAATGATCGTTTGCTTGAGATTGTCGAAAAGAAAACGAGCATGGTTGACGCATTCCGTATCTGCGATGATACCTTGCGCCAGGGCATTCAAGGTGTAACGGATCTTATTACGATTCCTGGTTTGATCAACCTCGACTTCGCTGATATCCGCACCGTTATGAAGGATGCAGGCACTGCCATGATGGGCATTGGCCTGTCATCGGGCGAAAATCGTGCTCTGGACGCTGCACAGCAGGCTACGAATTCGAAGTTGCTCGAAGCTGGCATTGCAGGTGCGTCACGCGTTCTGTTCTCTATTGCTGGTAGTTCTGACCTTACGTTGAGCGAAGTCGACGAAGCGGCTCGTGTTGTTGAATCGTGCGCCGACGAAAGTGCCAATATTATTTATGGTCAGATTATTGATGACACCCTCGAGGATCAGGTTCGTATCACTGTTATTGCGACTGGATTCAAAATGGATCAAGCGCAAGAGGCAATGAATTACTCTCGTGAGGATCTTTTCGATCAATCTAATTCCGGTCAAACGGGATCTACGACTTCATCGAATACGTCTGCTCCTGCTGCTTATAATGCAAATTATGCGCCAGCACCGAGCAATACGGCACCGGGACGTTTTGCTGATGAGGACTATATTCCTGATTTTCTTAAGCGTCAGCACTAATTAGTTCGATGGTTGAGCAGTTTCACACTCCATCATCCAAAGATGTCTTACCACGACCGCGTCTAGTGCGCGGTCGTTTTGCATATTCATCTACTGATGATACGTCGTCTAACGATTCGACAATGCCTTTGGTAACGGATGATCGTCTTTTTGACCAATGTGGCATTCGCGTTGCCTTTACCGAACGTGAAGGCGGTGTAAGCAAGGGATGTTACAGCTCTCTTGATCTTGCTACGCATGTTAATGACGATCCAGGGGCGGTTGAAGAAAATCGTCGTCGTTTGTGTGCTGCTCTTGATGTAGGCGATGATCCTTTAGTTGTTCCGCGCCAGGTTCATGGCAATCATGTCGTTACCTTTACAAGTGATCGCGGGATTGCATTCGATGAGGCATTGAATGAGGCGCATGAGGGTGCTGATGCCCTTGTTGTGAGTGCGCCGCATGTGGCAGCAATGTTGTGCTTTGCTGATTGCACTCCTGTTATTCTGGTTGCGCCAGGAGGAATGTTTGCCGTTGTTCATGCAGGCTGGCGGGGAGTCGTGGCTCATGTAGTTGTTAATGCGCTCAATGTCCTTTGTCGTGCTGCTTCGTGTTCTGCTCTGTCTTGTAATGCTTATATTGGCGCACACATTCGTAGCGAATGCTTTGAAGTGGGTTCTGAAGTGGTCGATCGCTTTAGGGCCGAGTTCGGTGATGCTGGGATTCGCGATGCTCGTCATGTTGAAATGGGAGATGCGCTACGCGCTGATCTTATGCGTCACGGGGTTGATAACGCGCGTATTGTCGAACTTGAATCGTGCACACATTGCTCCAATGATCGATTCTTCTCATATCGAGCACAACACGGTGTATGTGGACGGCATGCGGCGATTGCTATTCGAAGCAATTAGTGACAATAAATAACGTTCTCTCAGCGTGCTTCGTTTGAGGATGGTACGATTACATAGATAGATTACCAACTCTTTTGCTGGACAGCACGATATGGTCCCGCTGATTGCGTTTGGTAATGAGAGGAAAGGATCAACATGGGTATTGCTGATAGATATCGCAAGGAATATGACAATGTTGCGCGTGTATGCGCTCAATGTGGCCGTGATCCTTCTGAAGTGACACTTATAGCTGTTTCTAAGACGGTGGATCTGAACGGTGTTAAAGAAGCGTTCGATGCTGGAGCGAGAAACTTTGGCGAGAATCGTCCTGATCAGATCGTGCAAAAGCAGCAAGCGTATCCAAGTGCTCAGTGGCACTTTATCGGGAATGTACAGTCAAGACGTATTTCTGATATTGTTCGCACGTCGTGCCTGATTCATTCTGTATATCAGGAACATCATCTTCCAAAAATTGAGGCTGCTGCAGCTCGTATAGATAAAATTCAAGATATTCTTTTGGAAGTAAACGTTTCGGGCGAAGAAAGCAAACATGGTGCGGCTCCCGATGATTTGCCTCAATTGCTTAAAGTTGCTGCGCAATGTCCTCATATTCGCGTATGCGGTCTTATGACGATGGCGCCTCAAGGTGATGCAACCGTAGCGCGGTCATGCTTTCATGCGCTTGCTCAACTTAGGGATACAGTAGCGAATACTAAGGAATTGTGTGCATCTAATATTCAATTATCTGGTCTTTCTATGGGTATGAGTGAAGATTGGCAATACGCTATTGAAGAGGGCGCTACTATGGTGCGCATAGGTCGTGCTATCTTTAGTGACGATTTTAACTGATTACATACATCGTGCCGTATGCACTAGTTTTGTACGGTACGCCTATTGTTTACGACGCAGCTAGGTGAGCGAGGAGCGGCCAAATGGATATTTCCAAACGGGGTCGATCGGGCGGAATGCTTGATAGCATTAAAGATAGGCTGGGATTAACGCCCAAAAACGATCAGGATTACGACGAATACTACGATGACTATGATGCGTATTCGGATAATTATGATGACTATAGTACGAATGACGAAGACGACCAGGAAGACGATGAACCTGAAGATACCAAGACTGAGGGGTATAGCTCATATCCTCCTGTAACGACGCGAACTGCAGGTACAAATCGGACTCGTAGGACATCATATACAGCAAGTGCTGCATCTGACTTAGGTGAGCGCCGTCGTTCTTCTGCGGCAAATCCTCCTCTTGTGTCGCGTAATGATGTGAGGTCATCGGGCGAACATCGTGATGTTCCGAGCGGACGTCGTCGTCCTACCTTTTCTACTGCACGCGCTTCGGTTGGACGTGCGAGTGATTTTATTGCGTCTGGTTCTGCAGCACCTCAGGCAGCTCCTCGTGACGATCAAGAAGATCGCGACCATGCAAAAAAGGATGAGCATGCAGGCTATCAATCTCTTTTTGCAAGTACGGCAAAGCATGCTGCAGAGAATGCTGCATCTCGTGAGCAATCGGTAACCCAAAAGATTCCGATGCCAGCATCATCGGTAGGTATTGGCACGCGGGCGACTGCTGCATCTGCTGCGAGCCATACAGATTATAGTGATTATGCAGGAACAGCTGGTGCATCGACTGTGCCGCGTTCGTCGCGTGGAGTCACAACACTAAGACCGATGAGCTATGGCGAAGTCGAGACTGTTGCTCGGAGCTTAAAAGAAGGGGATGTAGTTGTTCTCGTTCTGACGAGTACTCCTGGACCATTATCGAAACGTATTCTTGATTTTGCATTTGGCGTCGCGAGTGCTCTTGATGCAAGTGTTGATTGCATTGCTGATAAGGTATTCGTTCTGTCACGAGGGATGGCTCTTACCGATGCGGAACGTATGCAATTACGTTCTCAAGGTGTGATCGCCTCATGAGCAACGCTGCAGGTCAGAGTTTGAATCCGTCTTTCAAATATGGTTCAAATACAATCGATGCCTCAACGCGTGTTGCAATTGTTGGTGGCGGAAAAATGGGCGAAGCGCTGTTGAGCGGATGGCTTGCTGCTCAAAAAGGCGTAGCAGCGCCTCTTTCATCATCCAATATTGTTGTCGTCAATCCTGGTCAGGAACGTCGTTCGTATCTTACTGAAACATACGGAGTGCGCTGCGTTGCTGATTCGTCTGAGCTTACAGAAACTGATGTAATAGTTTTAGCTGTTAAGCCGCAGATTATGCCTACTGTTCTGCCTGTGGTCTCACATGTTCCTGGGTGCGAACAAGCGCTTGTAATCAGTATTGCTGCTGGGCTGAATACGTCTACGATTGAACAAGGATTACCTAATCATATACGTGTTGTTCGTGCAATGCCTAATACACCATTGCTTGTTGGTATGGGTGCAACGACGTTATGCGCTGGATCATGTGCATCCGAGCAGGATATGGCTCTTGCCCGTGATTTATTTGGATGCATCGGAATGGCATTGATCGTCGACGAATCACTCATGGACGTAACCGGGGCAATTAACGGATCGGGCCCTGCGTATGTTGCTGCTTTGGTTGAAGCAATGGCTGCGGGTGCGGTTGAACAAGGCCTGAGCGCAGATGTTGCCGAATCATTAGCTATTCAGACTGTTGTTGGGACAGGTTCTTTGATGGCCCTTAAACATCAGAGCGCCAAGCAAACGCGCATTGAAGTATGCAGTCCTGGCGGAACTACTCTTGCTGCGCTTGATGCAATGGAGACCGGCGGTTTTTCTGACTCGATACGATCGGGAGTCAAAGCGGCTGTGCGTCGTTCCCGAGAATTGGGGGCCCAATGATAGGGACCATCTTGGTTAAAGTGGCTGATTGCTATTCGCTACTTATTATCATTTATGTTTGTATGTCATGGATTCCTCGTCGTGGTGAAGGTGCTCTCGAAGACATTCGCTCGTTTTTAGGAAAACTTTGTGATCCGTATCTAAATCTTTTTAAACGATTAATTCCTCCTATTGGTGGGGTACTTGATATAACACCGATTATTGCGTTAATCGTTTTGAGTTTGGGCGTGAGCATCATAGCGCGTTTCATTTAACGTATGTCCAACGATTAATGTGTGTTGCGAGAACATATAGTTTGGTTCGTGATGTGCAATGATTGTTTGAATTGAAGGTACAATGAATATTAGTTTTTTTCATCGTGCCGCTTGTACTACAATAAAAACGTAGATCGTTGTAACGAAGTAACGTATGATGCTACGTCTATTCATCGTGAAGGGATAAATCAATGGCACTTACCTCAGCTGATGTCAACAATCAAAGTTTTACCATCGACCGCAAGGGCTACAATGTCGATGAAGTTGACGTTTTTTTAGAGAAGGTCTCAGCGGAACTCGATCATCTGAATTCGCAGATCATGAAGTTGCGCGATCAACTTTCAAACGGTCGCTCGAGCGCTGCTCCCTCTGATTCCGGAAACGCTTCGGCTTCTGAGGACGTCGCTAAGCGTGATGCTCGTATTAAGGAACTTGAGGCTCAGGTTGAGGATCGTCGTGCAGATGATTCTGCTATCGCTCAAGCGTTGATCATTGCGCAGCGTTCTGCTGATGAGATCGTTGACGGAGCTCATGAAACTGCCGATAAAACGTGCCAGGATGCCGAAGATGAGGCTCAGCGTATTCTCGATAAGGCAAATGCCGAGAAGCAGCGTATCCTTGACGAGATCAAAAAGCTCGAGGAAAGCCGCGAGCAGTCACGTGATAAATACTCCGATATGCTCAATGACTTTATCGCGAGTTCCAAAGATGTACTTGACGATCTTACTGCGGGCAAAGAAGCAGGAAAGAAGAAGAACGGTCGAGGCAGCCATTCCTCTCTCGTCCATCGCGATACCTATAAATCACAGTACTCGACGCCTAAGAACCAGGATGAGCCGATGACTGGTGTAGTAACCGATTCATCATCGAAGTCTCAGTCTTACACGACACCTACGGTCAGCCCAGTTGCTGTTGCACCTATGACGCCGACTCCTTCTAAGGTTGAAAAAGACTTTAGCGGTTTTGGCGATGCTGACAGCGGATTTGCTTTTGACGACGTTGACTAGTTTTGATCATGGGCATCGTGAATGAGTGATGACCGTATATCTTGTTGATGAGAAAAGCTGATCACGTTTATGGATCAATCTATCACCTATATGATGGTACACGTTACGCCCCGGTCGGGGCGTAACGTCGTTGTAGGGGTTACTGTAGCGGCTGATGATGCGCAAGAGATCCGCCTACGTGTGACTGCAGCTCCGGATAAGGGTAAAGCAAATAAAGCTGTTTGCAAGCTGCTTGCAAGTTCGCTTGATGTGTCACGCTCGTCTGTTGAAATTATACGTGGGGCTACCGCGCGTCATAAACGTGTTGCGATTCACTGCTCACCAAAGATCATACAGGAGTGGATTGATTCCTTGCCGCGTCTGTAATGCTTGGAATAAAAAAGAGTGGAGCGGGTCTGTAAGCCGGGTTCTGTAATCGACAATCATTTATCTCGAACGCATGTCACCACACGTCTCAAGCGCGCAACCCGAATGCACGGGAGGGCCTGCCGTATCGCATTCCTATTTGCGCTTGCTTAGGATGGGGTTTTCCAAGCCATGCCATCGCTGACATGCTGGTGCGCTTTTACCACACCGTTTCAGCTTTTCTCTTAATGTTTGCACATCAAGGGAGTCTTCTTTTCTGTGGCACTTTCCATCGGGTCGCCCCGCCCAGCTGTTAGCTGGCATCCTGCCCTGATAAGCCCGGACTTTCCTCACATGGTGTAGCCTTATTCCTAAGAAAAGACCACAGGCATTGTCAAATTGACGATGCCATCATGCGCGATTGTCCGACTCGCTCCTGTGGTATTCTAACAGACTGAAGCGAAAGGAACTCCGACATGTCAAAATTCGCCCTGGTAGGCGCATCTTTATTCAATTTGTCTGCATATCAAGTGCATGATTACGAAGTAACGATTGCTGTTGATGGTGGATTTGGCCATCTTATGGATGCAAATATTGTTCCTGATGCAGCTATAGGAGATTTTGACTCGCTCGGATATGTTCCTGATGCTTGTCGTGTAATCGAGTATCCTTCCCATAAAGATGCGAGTGATATGGAACTCGCTCTTGATGAGGCGATTCGCTGCGGGGCTGATGTAATAGATATATACGGTGGACTTGGCGGGCGTTTTGATCACTCATTGGCAAATTGTGCTCTTGTGCGCCATTGCGCTTCGCAGGGTATTGCTGCAACGTTAATAGGTGCTGATTTAGCTATGTTCGTGCTCGATGGTAAACAATTTCCGTCGGTAACCTTTGATCGATTTGATGCAGCCGTATGCAATGAAACATTAGACGCGCCCTATATTTCCGTTTTCTCGTATGGCGGATGTGCACATGGCGTATGCGAGCGTGGCTTGAAATATGCGCTTGATTCGGCTGACTTGCCTGATGATTGCTCACGAGGATTGTCGAACGAATTTATTGGTAACGCTGCGTGCATATCAGTTGCGTCGGGCTGTTTGTATGTGACTATCCCGTGCGCAGCGCTTGTACATACGCATCGTTGCAAATGAGACGCTCAATGTAGTGTGAGCTGAGTACAACGTGCTTTATTCTTTGCGTTCGCACTAGCGATACGTCTTTCTGCCGGTTTTCTCTGAATGGCTATGATTCAATCGTTATAATGCTTTCTGTACGTACATCGTAGAACGCTATGCGCGCGAAGATGTAGGTATCACTGACATAGGGGAGCTTGTGAGATACAGGCTGAGAGGAGGCATATATGCCTCGACCCGAAGAACCTGATGTGGGTAATTCCAACGAAGGGAGAACACCATGGCACAATCGCCTTCCTCATCATCTCGCGTTCTATCAAATTCCGCTTTATCACTCATCTGGTTTGGTGCAGCAGTTTCACTTGCCGAAATACTTTCGGGTACTTTCTTTGCGCCATTAGGACTTGCTCAAGGTATTGCAGCTATTGTGATTGGGCACCTCATTGGATGTGCCTTGTTCTGGCTTATCTCGTTTATGAGCGCTCAAACTGGGCGAACGGTTATGGAAGCAGCGAAGCTAACCTTTGGATTTCGCGGATCGGTTGCATTCTCTGTTGCAAATGTAATTCAACTCGTCGGTTGGACTGCGGTTATGATTGCGTCAGGAGCAGCTGCTGCTGCGTTATTAGTTCCTGTGCTTGGAAACGCTGCATGGAGTGTCATTATTGGTGCGCTCATTATTCTTTGGATTCTTATCGGTACTAAGCGTATGGCCATTGTCCAGTCGATCGCATCAGTCGCTCTGCTTGCTCTGACGTTTGTTGTGAGCGCTGCTGTTTTTGGATCATCGACGGGTACGGCACCGAGTGATGTCGAACCTATAGGATTTGGCGCTGCTGTTGAACTTGCTTGTGCGATGCCTCTTTCGTGGCTGCCTGTTGCCGGGGACTATCTTCGTAAGGCAAAACATCCCGTAGCTGGAACTACGTTTGCAACTGCTGCTTACGGCCTTGGTAGCTGTTGGATGTTTATTATTGGCCTTGGTCTTGCTCTGTTTGCGGCATCTGATGATCTTACGACGGTGTTGGCATCGGCAGGGTTGGGCTTGGTTGGCATCATTGTCATCGTTTTCTCGACGGTAACGACAACGTTTCTCGATGCAGAATCTGCTGGCATCTCTTTTACGGCAGTTTTCCCTCATTGTTCATCTAAGATCTGCGGAATCATTGCCGGAGTTCTTGGTGTTGTGCTTGCACTAGTCGCTCCAGTTGCGAACTTCCAAGACTTTTTGTACCTCATTGGATCAATCTTTGCGCCTATGGCTGCATTGATGTGTGTTGACTGGTTTGTATTCCATCATGATGCATCGCATCAAGGATTTGATTGGCCGAACATCGTGCTATGGATTGCTGGTTTTGTTTTGTATCGCTGTTCGATGAGTTGGGACTTTATCCTAGGTAATACGTTCCCTGTTATGATTATCGTTGCAGTGGCAAGCGTACTTGTTCATCGTGGTATTGCTTACGCACGTCGAAGAGGTAGTGCTCGCGCTGAACATTAGTAGAGGTATTTGTAGCTTTATAGGTAATCTGTTCCTAAGCACTATGCACGTTTTCTGCTGCTATACGCTACACTAGCAGTGAGCACAGAAGGGAGATTGAATATGTCTATTCCTGCAGTTTTATCGATCGCTGGGTCTGATTCAAGTGGTGGTGCGGGCATCCAGGCGGATATTAAAACGATTACCGCTCATCAGCTGTTTGCCGAAACAGCAATTACTGCGCTGACGGATCAAAATACAACGGGCGTATATGGGGTTGTCGAGACTGAGCCAGCTTTTGTATCAGCACAAATTGAGACTGTTTTTGATGACATTCGTCCCGATGCGGTAAAGATTGGCATGGTAGGATCGCCTGACGTTGTTGATGCAATCGCCGATTCTCTTACTAAGGTGAAAGCGCGCAATATCGTGCTTGATCCTGTTATGGTTGCAACAAGTGGATCGGTTCTTATGGCCGACGCTGCGGTAGACGAGCTTACGTCTCGTTTGCTTCCACTTGCCGATATTGTTACACCTAATATTCCTGAAGCTGAAGTGCTTGCGCAGGTTGATATCTCAAACGATTCAACGATGGCATACGCTGCACGTACGATTCAAGAGAAAATGGGAGCAGGCTGGGTCCTAGTTAAAGGTGGTCATTTATTTGATAGTGCCGATGATCTTCTTTTAACTGAGCATGGACGCGAAGTATGGCTTCGTCAGAAGCGTATTGATACTCCTAATACACATGGAACGGGTTGCACGCTTTCGAGTGCAATTGCATGTGGATTAGCCCAAGGTTATGAGATGCAAGCGAGCGTTGCTAAGGCTAAAGCGTATCTTGTTGGTGCGCTTGAGCACGATCCTCAGATGGGGAAGAGTAACGGTCCTTTGAATCATATGTGGGAATACTAATATAACGGATGACGTTATGAGTGCGTAGCAATTGCATAGTGTATGCAATATATATTGTATAAATGCTAAATAAGCCATTAATCGGCAAAAACCAGTCGATTAATGGCTTATTTAGCTTCGCCGTATGCGGTAGTGTTTAGCAACGGAGTTTATATGAAACATCATCTCATAAAAGTCTGCATGCAGAGTCATGCACTTAATTGATTATATGAGATAGATGGTATCGTTTTTATGCCCAATACATTAATGGTTCGATCTAGACTATTTGCAAATCCTATTGTAATAAGCATTGAAGAGTAGATTCTTCGTTTTGCTGAGTATGGGAGAGATTTTCTTGTGTTCAGTTGAGGTTGGAAATCAAACTAATCTTTATAAATATGTATATCCTATGCACAATACGTGTAATTCACAAATTATAAAACAACATATAAACCATATTATATAAAATATAGAAAGAAGTTAAACTATTGTCATAATATCTTTTTACGAATGGATAATAATGCAAATTAAGAGAGAAACAGTTATTCGCTTTATGTTTGCTGATATACCAGTTATTGGAAATTTTGATTCGCAGGCAGTTATTGGTTTAACCAATAAAGGATCTGAAGTCGTAGAGCGGGCTTTAAGAAATGATGTCCCATCTCAAGAGTTTGATGCCATCGATTGTAAATTATTGCCTGCTCTGGTCGCCGGGGGATTCTGCACAGAGAGCGAATGCAATTGCAAATTAACGGCAGCATATATACATGTCACAGAACATTGTAATTTTTCGTGCAAAAATTGTTATTCATATAAAAGATCTAGAAACTTAAAAATTGATGCATCACTTAGTGATTTAAAGTGCGCATTGAAAAAACTGGCCCTGGGTGGAGTTACATCGATAGTAATATCGGGTGGTGAGCCTTTTTTGCGAAATGATCTTTCTCAGATCGTTCGATTTGCAAAAGAACAGTGTAAAATACCATCAATAACTATATTGTCTAATGGGTCTCTTATTAATAAGTCGGTACTTGCCTCTTTGACAGGTTTTGTTGACGTGATTTCAGTATCATTTGACGGTTTTAATAGTAAGTCAGAGGCGCATATTCGTAATAAGCAAAATTATGAAATGCTTGTTTCTAAAGTGAATCTGATAAAGGATGCTGGGATACATGCTCATATCATTCCAACAATTCATGCCAAAAATTTTACCGAGATTTATGATTATCAGCAACTTGCACATAATATGGGTGTAAGTATAAATTTCAGTCTACTAACAGATGTATCAGCATTATCTGGCGATACATCAGATTTAATTCCCTCTCCAGCTCAATTAAAGCAATTAGGCAATATGATTATTTCTCCTGCAAACCATGAGAAAACGTTTGACATTAAAGACATGCCTGTAAACCAGAATCTTGGCGTAAAAAAGAATTGTGGGGCAGGAATCAAACTTTTAAGTATTGCAGCAAATGGCGATGTATTTCCATGTCATATGTTCCATAACACTGATTTAGTAATGGGAAATATTTTCAAACAAGATCTTTCTAGGATTCTTAATAGTGAAGTTGGACTTCTTATGAAGGGACTTTGTGTAGACGATTTTTCTAACTGCTTTAGTTGTAAATATAAATATCTTTGTGGAGGAGGATGTCGAGCGAGGTCGTATTATGCATTTAGACAATTGAATGCTCCAGATGCTTATTGCCCGATGATAAAAGAATTTTTTTCAACTTATGAGCTGCAATTAAAGACTAGATATGCTGCATCAGAAAGGAGGTAAATATGCTTTTTTTATCAAGTGGTAATGCGGGATGTGTCAATGTGGGATTTGTACTTTGCGTTTCTCTTGGGTATGACCCTTTGAATCTATAAGGAGGTATAAATATGTTATTTTTTTCGAAAGCCCTAAGTGCAGGTTGTATGTCTCTTGGTGTTGGCCTTTGCCTTACATGGGGTGCTTCTAACGGTACATGGACCGGATAATGCTTTCTGCATCTATTTCTGCTCCACCTGACCCGATGCAATCAGGTGGAGCTCATTTTGTGCCATGTGAATTGCGGCCAATACTTAAAATTAAAGATCTTTCAAAATCATATGGGCATATAGATGTTCTTAAAAAGGCCTGTATGTCTCTTTATCCAGGCGAGATTATTGGCTTGTTAGGGGCTAATGGTGCAGGAAAAACTACCTTAATTGAATGTATTATGGGTGCCATCGTCAATTATCATGGGTCTGTCATGATTTCTGGTCTTTGCACTAAAGAGAATCCTTCTGTGATTGCTAAGCATGCCGCATTCATGCTTGAACCTGCTTTCTGCAACTATATGAGTGCGAGGGATAATCTTATGCTTATCGCAAGTATTATAGATGTGCCTCCTGAAAAAGTTAATGAGGTACTCAGAGTTGTATCGCTCTCTGATGCAGCAAGACGTAAACCTTCGACGTTCTCTTTTGGGATGCTGCAGCGGTTAGGATTGGCACAAACTCTTTTAGTTGAACCGGATGTTCTCGTCCTTGACGAGCCTTTTGTTGGACTAGATCCAAGAGGCATTTCTTTGATAAAAACTATTCTGCAAAAATTAGCAGCAAATAATACAGGAATTATATTCTCAAGCCATCAGGTTGAAGATGTTGAAGGAATTTGCCATGAGGTAGTGTTGCTCGAGAATGGCGTCATCGGTAAACGCATTCGCGTAGAAGATGCTACTCATATTAAAAAGATTAAATTGCATTTTGAAAGACCAATAAATACTAAGTTTGCAAAAAAGTTGGACGAATTAATTCCTAATGTTTGTCTGTCAAAGGCTCTAGATATTGCATGTATGTTTTCTATAGATGACTTCAATCAATTTATCCAGATAATTCCTCCAGATTTAAATCTGATAGATATTGAGATCACACGACATAATTTAGCTGAATTACTTGTTGATGGAGCTAGGCGATGAAATCACTTGTTTCGGTAGTAACTATGCAAATGCGAAAAGTGTATCGTAGACCTGATGTATTGGCTTTTCTCTTAATCTCAATTCTAATCCCTTGCTGTGTAACTTTGCTATTTGTTGGGGGTTCAGATGCGGTCTCTATTGGGAAAGAAGGTTTATTAAATACTCCAGGAATTGGGTTTTTTTCTGGTCTCATCGGCTTATCTAAAGTCTTTCTTCTTCCTTATTTTTTCTTTGCTTTGATATGTGCCTCTATCTTTGCAGGAGAAATCAAGTCTGGCATCGAGGTATTCTATCTTGTACACGTTAGTAAAAGGCTCTTTCTCATTGGATCTAAAATTATAAGTGCGTTCACTCTTGTCCTAGCAACGGCATTACTTTTTTCGATTTTTACAATTCTATGTTGGTGGTTTATTTTAAAAGGCACCAATGGCTTTGTAGATGTCGGATTTTGGTCTGGAGAACAATCACAGGATTTGGCTACCGTACTTACTTTATGCTTAAGCTTAACGGAGCTTTTTCTTCTCCCACCATCTTTCGCTTTCCTATCTCTTTTAGCAAAAAATCAATCTAGAGCACTTCTTTTTTGTTTTTTTATAATAGTGATTGAAAAATTCTTAGAAAATTTAGAAGAAATAAGGAATTTCTTGCCAACCTATATTGGAAATGGATATTCTCTTATTGGCTTAGAATCAAATGATCTTTTTACAACCTTTATATCTGAAGAAATTCTGCTGCTATTTCTTATCATTTTTTTTACGATAGCCACTTTGCTTGTTTATCGACGCATTGAATTGCGATAGTTATGCATGATCAAAAAAAATTAACTTTCTCTTTTTTGAACCTATATGGTATTACTGTTTTACTAGCAAAAATTGCTATACCTCTTTTTGTTCTTTTCTTGTTGACCTGTATCTCGTATCTATTAGTTAGCGCTTTTGGTATTGATGCTGCTGTTCTTAACGTATTCTTTTCTCTTTCCCTGCCTATGATTATTGGTCTAATTTCTCTCCCTTTATTGTGGGATGAAGTTAAGGAACATGTTTCATTATCTCAATTGGCTCTTATTCCATGTCATCATGGATTAAGCCTAATAATAGGTTGCTGTCTTGTAGTAACTGGGTTTTTATATGGGATAGTAAGGGTTCAAAATAGTTCTGACTATTCAGATATTCAGTTGGGCTGGTTGTTCCATTTCTTTTGGGTTGCGTTGAGTGAAGAATTCTTTGTACGTTCTTTTCTGTACGAAGTTCTTAGACGGAATTTAAAAGTAGGAACAACCATTGTAGTCTCATCGCTGATCTTTGCATTTGCATGTCATACTGCAGGTGATCTTACGGTGAATCTACTTATTCGTTTCCCATTAGGTATTTTATTGGGCTGGCTAAGAGCTAGTTTTGGCGATATATATGCGTCAGTTGGATGTCACTATCTTTACAATATAATTGTGACTTACTCATGCTTCTGAAAGGTTGAACTATGAATAAAGCGGCCAGGAAAATTATCTTGCTTTTATTGCCATGGTTCCTTGTTTTTCTTTTTGGTGCTATTGATTTTGCAATAGCAAGGAGCATGCTTGGATCGCTAAATCTTCTAACGATTTTATTCCTTCTTTGGCTTGTTCCTATGCTATTTGTTTTTAGTGCTTCGTATGCAACGGCAAGATTTAATTATTTTACTAAAGTGCTTCCATTCATCCTTAATACTGTTTTTTGTCTCAGCGTTCTTTTTATAATATCCCTGTTTTCGATATCAATTCTTGATGACGATACAATAATGCGTCTTACAAATGAAAGTGCTCAAGGAAGTTTTCATCTCTCATTTTATAAGGCATCAATAGGTAGCATGATTCAAGCGGGGATTTTATTAACTGCTATTTCTTTACTTATGACATTCCTTGGAGAACGTCATAATGTAAAAAAGGTCTGTAATGATAGCAAGAATGTGTCTGATGAATATGATTCTTTATAGCGAAATTTTAGTTAAAAGGCAAAACCGGAACCTGGAACTTAACTAATATATAGATGGGTTATCCTATACTAATTATGTTGCTACGATTCTCGGATACTTTTTTGAGTAATCTCTTTTCAATGTGAGAATCTTATAATCCTATTTGTTTATAACTTGGTATCCTTAATACAGGCGATCTTTCTAAATCTTAGTCATCTATGCTGTCTAAGAAATTACCTTCAGCCCTTGGTGCTCAGTTGAACCAAAAAATCAAATACCGAAAATTAAATATTTTTTATCTCTTCCTTTATTCGTTCTGCTTATGTGGATCTGTAGGGTAGAGACTTGCATATAAACGAACGTTTGCGTACTATGATCGTATTGACGTTCATGGAGAAGAACCCATATTCAAATTTTAAATCAAAGCAATATGCATCACGAGATCTGTCTTCGTATGCATTCATTTTTCTATTCCTATTCCTAAAGGAGGACCCGAGTGAAGTTTTTTTTGGATACCGCTGATTTGTCCGAAATCGAGGAAGCTGCGAGTTGGGGTGCAATGGCAGGTGTAACAACAAACCCAACGCTGTACGCTCGTACTGGTGGAAAGCTTTCTGATTTTCACAATCACATCAAACGTATCTGCGAATTGGTAGATGGTCCAGTTTCTGCCGAGAGTGTCGCAATGAACCGTGACGACATTGTCCGCGATGGCCTTGAACTTGCTGAGATTGCCGATAATGTTGTTGTGAAGGTTCCGACGATGGTCGAAGGACTTGCTGCAACGCACGAACTCGCCAAACATGGCGTACCTGTTAATATGACGCTTTGTTTTAGCGTCCCGCAGGCTATTTTAGCTGCTCGCGCTGGAGCCCGTTACGTATCACCTTTCATTGGCCGTTTTGATGATATTTCCGAAG
>DIDE01000066.1 GCA_002417975.1 Eggerthellaceae bacterium UBA5808 | reverse complement strand
ATATCGATGAGCCGAGTCAAAATATGCCAGATCTCGTTCCTATGGCACCGTACGATAAAGCCCCTCCGGCTTTGGTACCTGGAGGGAGGGAAGAGGAAACGGGGGAAACGAAAAAGGGAGAGGAGAAGGGGCAAAAGAAGGAAAAGAAGAGGAGAAAGGGGAGGGGAGACGGAAAAGGAGGAAGGAAAAAGAGGGGGGGCAGAGAGAGGAGGGAAGACAAAAAGAAGCAGAGAAAAAGAAAGGCAAAGAGGAGGGACGACAACAGCAGAAACAGGATCGGTTGTCGGCATCTGGTGTGAACTTGATATATCAATAGCAATGATATCGGCCATCTTACCAATTTCCAATGATCCGATTTGATCATCAAGATGAATCGCGCGAGCACCACCAATCGTCGCAGCTTCAAGCACTGCCTGCGAAGAAAGGAATTTTACGTTGATCGCACGCTGAACAAGCATCGCATTACGCATCTCAATCAGCATATCAGTCGAATTAGTTGCTGCAGGGGAATCGGAACCGATCCCAACTGCAAATCCCTGATCAAGGAATTCGCTCATAGGTGCGACGCCCATACCAAGTTGTGCATTGCACCGCGGGCACACAGCAATCGACACATTATTTTGCTTAAGCGTGTTAATATCGTCCTCATCAACATGTACACAATGAATTGCCAATACATGCGCAGGTTTAAAGGCATCCCAGTTCAATGCGTACTGGACAGGCGACGTTCCCGTCGGCAGCCAAGGCGGAACCTCGACATATCCTCGTTTCCCTTGCATATTATGAACCGAAAACGTGCTCGAACCATATTGAATAAAGTTTGACTCTTCTCGGCTACCCGCAAGATGCATCGCAACAGGCAGATCGTCGCCTGCATACTTTGCTACACGTTTGAGAACGAGCGGATGGCATGAAAACAAAGGAGCAGGCGCTATGCCAACAAGAAGACGGTCGGAATCAACGGCCTCACTCCATGATTCAATATCGTCAGCTGCAAGATGGATAGCCGCATCAACGCGACTTTTATCCATAGCTGTTACTTCGCGATAAATCACACCGCGCAGACCAAGCTTTTGAGCCGCACGCAATGAGGCTCCAGTCGATGTAATATCCGCGATACACGTAATGCCCGATGAAAGCGCTTCGAGTCCGCCAAGAACAGCAGATTCGTTCCAATCGTGCGTTGACATACGCGCACTAATTTCATTCACAGCCAACAGCCATTGCGCATACGGAACATCGTGAACCATGCCACGCATAACGGAATTTTCCAGATGGGTATGCAGGTCAACAAAACCAGGCAAAAGAACAGCCTGACCGTAGTCGCGTGTTTCCTCATCAGGATAGCGCAGACGTAACATTTCCGATGATCCGATATCCCTGATCCGACCATTGCGAACCAGCACCGCACCATCAACAATTGGGTCCGATGTGACAGGCACTACATATCCCGCGCATAAAAGCATGGTGTCCTCCAATAGATGTCGTACGTTTCATTCTAACATTGACAGGACCGTGCAGAGAACGCACTGTGTACTATTCCACAGTCAGTAAACGCAGTCGTACGACGAATGTCATTCTACTACGGATGCATCTTTGTATGATAAGCGTTACTGAACGACATAAACTCATGCCCTAGTAATACTTACGATGGCGCAGGTAAAACTATTTAACGGCCGTATGTACAGCCGTGATACCAAGCGGACTATTGTGATAGCTCACATCGGAAAAACCAGCATCCAGCAGCATCTGTGCAAATTGGTCTTGCGGAGGGAATGCCTTAATCGACTGGGCAAGATAAACAAAGTCATCACGTTTGCCCGTGTAATGCTGTCCCCAGGCAGGAATAGCCCACCGTAAATAGCCTCGATAACCCAATCGAACAATCGGATTAGGCGGCGTTGTAAATTCAAGAATGCAAGCAGTACCACCTGGTCGAAGGACACGGCAAATCTCATTAAGCGCTGCTGTACGATCTGGCATATTACGAATGCCGTAAGCCATCGTCACTACGTCGAATGAATTATCCTCGAAAGGCATATCCTGAGCATCGACAACTTTCGTCTCTACGGGTACGTCACATGCATCGCCTTGAGCAATGCGTTTCTTTGCGACTTCGAGCATCGCAGGTGTGCAATCGGTCAGCATGACAGAAGCTGGACGCTTGCGTGCACATGCCGTAAAGGTAACCTCACCCGTGCCACCCGCTACATCGAGTACACGCGTCGTCGAATCAATGGGAGCAAGATCAATAAGTTTATGGAGCCAACTCTGATCGCGCCCAAAGCTCGAATGACGATTAAAAGTTTCATATTGCGATGCAATTTCCGAAAAAATACGTCGGACGCGAGTATCCGATATCGATGCCGGAGCGGAATAGCCCGTCGCCGTGTCGATCGTTGCCGCATTCATCGCCATGTTCTGTTCAGCCATATTGATTCCTCTATCACGCGTTCTATGCGGAAGGCATTATACGACAAATTAGTAAAGAGGAACATACACGTTGTGTATACCTCCATCTTCTACAGAACAGAAAATGGAGACGTTCACTTCTCTCATACCGTAAGCGTACCGTTCTCTAGCAATCGCATCAAATCTTTAGTAGGGATCTGACAAATCACAATGAGCCTGAGCGTCAAGATCAAGAGAAGCATAACGCTGCTGTCGATAGCGATCGAGTCCGACGAGTGCAATCATTGCCGCATTATCGGTACATGCCGAAACCGGAGGAAGCGTCAGCCGAACGCCACGACTCTTGCACATACGCTCATAGGCTGCACGAAGCGCTGGATTCGCTGCCACACCGCCGCCAAGACAGAACTCATTAACGTGCGTTTGTTCGATCGCATGTGCTGCCTTCGAAACCTGAACATCAATGACAGCCGCCTGAAAACTTGCCGCAATATCTGGAAGGCATAGGTCTTCGCCCTTTTGCTCGGTCTGATGGATGTAGCTAATAACGGCCGTCTTAAGACCAGAAAGAGAGAATGAATAGTCACCCGAATGCATCATTGCCCGAGGAAAATGAATCGCCTTAGGATTACCTTGAGCAGCAAGTTGACTGATGATCGGTCCACCAGGATATCCTAAACCCAAGGCCTTAGCCACCTTGTCGAATGCCTCGCCCACTGCATCATCGAGCGTCGATCCGAGCACTTCGTATGATCCCCACTCACGGACATAGACAAGCATCGTATGGCCACCAGACACGAGCGACGCAACTAACGGCGGCTCAATGCCTGGCTGGGCAATTTTATTCGCAAACAGATGGCCTTCGAGATGATTTACGCCAATAACGGGAATTTCACATGCCCATGCAGCTGCCTTAGCAAATGCAACACCTACGACAAGCGCGCCCACCAGCCCTGGCGTATACGTAACAGCCACTGCATCAAGATCGCGCCAACGGAGCGACGAGCGCTTAAGACGAGCTGCCGCCCTTTCAAGACAAACTTGCGTAACGCCACATATTGCTTCGATATGTTTACGGCTGGCAATCTCTGGAACAACTCCACCAAAACGCGCATGAAAATCAATTTGTGAAGCAACCGTATCGCTTAGTAGATCGCCGTCGCCGTCGATAATAGCTGCTGCAGTTTCGTCACATGATGACTCGATCGCGAGCACAAGAGGTCGATGAGGATCTTCTGCGCCCTGCTCTCCTCCGCAATCAAAGAGCAATTCCATGCCGGCAACATCGTGATCATCAACAGGCAGCGGTCCAGACATAATTGCTGCATCCTCGCCATCAGAATAATAGCCAGGCCGATACCCCTGGAATTCACATCCAAGCGCAGTGTAGAATGCACGTGCTCCCTCATTCGATCGGCGCACCTCAAGTGTCATAGTGCTTGCACCAAGGTCACGCGCATCGGATGCAATACGCCCCAACAGCGTACGTGCAATTCCTTGTCTTCTCCACGCGGGCACGCATGCAATTTTAAGTAGTTGCATCTGGCCATCAACAATCCAGCCACCTGCATAGGCAATCAAATGTTGCGACGATCCATCATACGCAGCCCACCATGTACGATCTTTACGAGGAAGTTCATCGCAGATCATTTGCTGATTCCACGCATCGCTTCCCATAAGTTCCGTTTCAAGTGCAGCAACAGAATCACCTGACGATGCACTCAATGGCCGGAAAATGAGCTGCTCACTATCAGCGCAAGCATCCTGGTGCGTACCTTGAAGTTGAACTCCGGATCGCAAATCGCGCGGCGATGGTTGCGCAAGGCGTGTGCGCTCATGTTCTTCTGCATCGGATAAACGCGTATAAATGGGAAGAAGAAAAGCAGGGTCATGACGCAGCGTATCAAATGGATCGGCCGTTCCATCACGCCATGCAGCTTGCGCTGCCAAAAGGAGTCCCTCGCCATGAGGCATCCATAATGTATCTGGAGCAAACGTACCAAAGGGAGCAAACAATTCTCCATATTTTTTGAGCGCATCCCCCGCGATAATAAGCGAAGAACCCTCTGCGAGATGATCTGCTTCATCCTGTACGCCACGCACGATATCAGTATCAAGACGCGTAATTCCTTCATCGGTTAAACGATACGAGACAGGATAGACTTCATGCCTCATCGCATCAGCCAAAACAAGCGCCTGGCCACGCGTATTATTGTTCCAAAGATACCAAGCAATAGCATCAAGTGTCGATACACCGATGAGCGGAACTTCAAGTGCCGAAGCCATACCTTTTGCCGTCGCAATGCAAATGCGCACACCAGTAAATGATCCAGGCCCACGTCCACATACAACGCATGCAATTCGATCGTGTTCAATTGCATTGCGCTTCAAACATGCGTCAAGTGTCGGCAGTAACTTCGTATTAGACGCACGATGTGCCGCAACTTCGACGGTATCAAGACAAGTAATCGTATGCGTTGACGCATCAAGCGTTCCGATGCCAAGAGCAATATATTCATTCGCTGTATCAAAGGACACAACAATATCACGAGTGGAATTCTGGTTCACTCGACGCTACCTCACATTCTTCGAGGTGCTGGGCGTAAGCCGAGCCTCCTCATCCTGAGCCCACGCCGCCAACAAGCGACGCGCGCGATCACCACATGCACAGATCGTAAAAACTCGATCATCTTCGCCTATAACATCGATAGAAATATCAAGATAGTCAAAAGGAAGACACGAAGCAAATTTATGTCCCCACTCGATAAACGATACACCGGGTCCTTCCAGTGTTTCCCAATACCCAATATCATCGAGATCGGCCGGATCATCCAAACGATAGAGGTCAAAATGATTCAGCGTCAAAGATGCACCATTATGGTCAATCCCGGGATACGAAAGAAGAATCGTAAATGTAGGACTCGTCACTTCATCATGAATGCCCATAGCATGGGCAATCCCCTGAACAAAGTGCGTTTTGCCCGCGCCTAAATCACCATCAAGCAAAACAACATCCTGCGCTTGTACATATCGCACAAGCGATGCTGCAAGACGCTGTGTGTCCTCTACTGAATGAGAATGAGCTATATATGTGCGTTCACTATCCATGATATGCACTATTGTAATACCTCATCGACGCGATAGCATTGCATTGCTGTTTTAGCGATGTATTAACACGCCTATAGGGCGAGTCATCGCAGCGGCATCCCCATACATCAATATTGATTGCCGTTAACAACATATCAGCATTGGGATGGGATCAATTAAAACCAACAGCATATCAGCGTTGGATCCTATCTGGATTCAGCATATCAATATCATCAGCACATTGCTGCCAATGTCATACCGATAGTAAAACGTTAATGACGGCTACTCGAATCTTTTGCTGCCGCCGCAATTGCGCGCTCCGCCGCATGCACGGTATGTTCCATCGTGACCGATGTCGTAACGCTGCCAATTCCACCAGGAACAGGAGTAATCGCTCCTACGACAGGCTCAACATCTTCGTAGTCAACATCCCCGCACAAATGCCCTTGTGTATCAAAATTAATGCCAACATCGAGCACCGTTTGCCCTGGTCGGAAATATGCGCGATCAAATGCGCGTGCACGACCTGTAGCGCAAATGACAATATCCGCACTCCGACACATTGCTTCGAGATTTTCCGTCTTGGAGTGGCAAATCGTTACACTCGCATTGCGATGCAAAAGCATCATTGCTACTGGTTTGCCAATAACAAGGCTTCGGCCAACAACGACGACATGTTTCCCCGCGATGGGAATATGATAATGATCAAGCATAACCACACATGCCTCAGCAGTGCAAGGCGGATATCCTTGCGTAGCATCAGTAAAGACCGATGCAAGAGATCTGAGCGATATACCATCTACATCCTTGCGCGCATCAAGGGCATCACAGATAGCACGCTCATCAATAAATGTTGGAAGCGGACGGAATAAGAGACATCCGTGCACCGTTCGATCATAGTTAATCGATTGAATCGTTGCGAGCAATGCTGCCTGAGGTACAAATTCATCGAGGACATAAGGCTTAATAGCCACGCCTAAGCCTTCGGCGCGGCGTGTCGCCGTTCGCTCATAGCTCATATCATCAGGACGTTCACCAAGACGAACAATCGCTAGCGTCGGATGAACACCTGCACGAATGCACGTTTCAACCCGTCCGCGCAAATCATGAGCAAGATCGGTGACAACTTCTTTTCCGGCAAGTCGCTGTGCCATATACTTACTGAACCTCCTCGAGTACATACCGATATATTTCATCAGCATGTGACTCAGATGCCGCAATGAGCTGATTCGCATGAGCCGTCGCTTGATCGGCTTGATCTCTATCCGTCATAGCTGCCGCATTGATTCGCACATTCAACGATGCAGCGCAAAGTGCACCACGCGCGATTGCTGCCGCAGCACCTGCATCAGAAAGTGCCAGACGGCTGCCCTTATGAGCCATCACATCGCTTGCATCAATAACACGCGCACACGTATCCATAATCGCAAGAGGAACACGCGTTGCCTCAACAAGTGCATGTTGTCGAGCGCTATCGCGCACCTGTATCTCTTCGGGTGTTGTATGCGGCATCCGATACGTTTTTGCTAGCGGCTCAAACGCACACGCGTCCTCATCGATAAGTGCGATAAGACGTTTGCGCAACTGATCAAGCGTCTGTATGGTCTCTTGTATCTCTACCTCGACATCGGCATACCGTTTTTTCCCAACCGTAAGATTGCCGACCATCGAAGCAAGCGCAGCCGCAAGTGCGCCACAGCAAGCGCTCGCTCCACCTCCACCAGGTGTTGGGTCTGCGCTTGCTAAACGTTCCATAAATGCATCCATAGGGAATGAGCCTCCCCAATGACGTACCTGTCCCGATGCGGGGACAGGTCGTCTATCGTTCGCTGCCATCAGAATAATCCGCTGATACGACCACTTTCATCGACATCGATCGAGCAGGCCGCAGGGCGAGCAGGGAGAC
>DIDE01000034.1 GCA_002417975.1 Eggerthellaceae bacterium UBA5808 | reverse complement strand
CATTTTCTGCATCTTCTGCAGACGTGAACTGCCATCCCAATCCATCGTCATTGTCCTTGAGAGCATCGACCACATCATCGCCAACAGTACGCCAACTTCCGTTGACTTCCGCTCCCTGATCCTCATTAACCACGGCAACAGGCACAGTGTTGAGCTGGGTATAGGGGTCAAGGAAGGCAAGCAAGTACAAAGCTCCGTAAAGAAGTGGAATAACGCTGATCGCGATCAAAACCACTTTCATCGCTTTAGATGCCGTAATATCGCGCAGTTCCAGACCGGCGAAACGCATACCTTTGAATGCCATGGGTTATTCACCGTCCTTTTCAAGATACAGAGCATCGTCGGCCATATGTGCCAAATCGCGCTCAATAACACCTACGACCAGAGTGATATCATCCTGATGCGCAAGTTCCGTAATACGTTGCATAATATTGGTCGATTGATCCTTAGTAAGCTGGCTCTCGATATCGTCAACAACAATAATGTCGGGGTGTGACAGCCATGCAAGCAAAACACCGAGCATAACAAGCTGGTCAGCAGTAAGATTCGCGATACGTTGATCGCGTACCTCATAAAGTTCGGGAACCTTTTTAAGCACCTCTTCGATTACCTCAGCCGTCGGCTTGCGCCCGTACAATTCGAGCTCCGATCCGACCGCGTAGGTAACACGCAAGCTTTCTTGCAAGTCATTGACGCCTTCGAACAATGCAAGACTTACACGTTTTTGAACCTTGCCGCGCCCATGAGGAAGGTCATATCCCAATACGCGTAGCGACCCTTTGGTAAAATTCATACGTCCTGCAAGCGTAAGCAATAACGAAGTTTTTCCCGATCCGTTATGACCACGAATCGCGAATACCTCGCCCTTATGAATGGCAAGATTAATGCCACTATAAGGGCAACCAATAAGATTCTTTAGCTCGAGGTCTCGGGCGATGATGACATCGTCTGCCTCACCGACCTGAGGAATAACCGGCTTTGTCTGCGTATCCACGTGCCACTCCTTTTTTGACTGACTGGTCAGTTTTGTTTTCCGACGGTAAGTATAGACTCATTGAATTCACCATGCAAGAGAAAACTGACTTGTTGGTCAATTTTTCACGTTTATACGAACTATAACCATGACCTGCTTATATAGGGAGGCACACCTATATACAAATAACTCGAGCGCAGAACTTTTATTCCGCGCTCGAGCTATTCACTGTCTATTCTTTTATTGTGCAAATACGCTTAACTTACTAGGCAATCGACTTCATGCGCACGCTCATATCAATCGGCTTTGCCGTAAAAGGTGCCGTCGTTGCAAGACCATCTACACCTGTTGCGGCGTACGCTCCTGCATTCTTCGGATTGATACCACCAGCAGCGATCAACGTTAAATGTGGATCAATTGCCCGTAGACGTGGAACTAATGACGTTAATTCTTCGACCGAAAGCTTATCGAATTGAATTCCGTCCACCCCTGCTTTTGCAAGCACCATCGATTGTTCGGCGTCAGCTTCGACAAAAAGCTTTTTCTCCACACATGAACGACGAATCCGAGGAAGCTGTGCAACAAATGCATCGAATCCGCCCATGAACGTCGTGTGGTGCGCAAAAACAAGAACCGTTTCGGATAGACCAAGCCGATGAGGGAACGCTCCACCCGTCATAACTGCTTTAGTCAAAAAGTCTTTCGCGCCAGGCATCGATTTACGCGTTGTTAAGATCTCGCAGGATTCATTAGCCTGCTTAGCAGCATGCACCATGTGAGCAGTTTTTGTTGCAACCGCAGAATAGTGGTCAAAGATATTAAGGCATACCTTCCACGCCATATGGAGCTGCGATGCAGTCCCTTGTGCGCGCAAAAACACGTCATCTGGCTTGAGCTGCGTACCGCTCGCGCTCATTTCGATTACGTGCAGTCCCAAACGTCCCATGATTCGCACAGCTTCTTCGGTGCCGCATAGCACGCATGATTCACGCGTAAAATAGTCGATTTCTCCCTGACAATCATCGATGCCAAGCAACGTCGTTGTCAAATCAATATAAGGAACATCTTCCTCGATAATACGATCAAGACGTGCATCCGAAATACGTATATTCACTGCGCCCACCGTAGGCCCTCTTCCCAATCATAGTGCGCTTAACCGTCTCATGTATTTTATAGTTGAGCGCTTCTATTGTCCATTGAGAATAATACAACTCCTATAGTGTTGCGATTATGCGTTGTGCCGCGGCGACCACATGAGCCTTTGCCTGGTCGATATCGATTGATGGCCATGATCCATCACGATATCTAACAATGCCGTCGACCATCGTCAGGCATACATCGTCACCATGCCCAGCATAGACCACATTCGCAACAGGATTGGTCATCGGCGTCCAGCTCGCACCCGTCGTATCGAGTACACATAGGTCAGCCTTAGCACCAACTTTGAGTACGCCTGTATCGTCACGCCCCTGAGAAAGCGCACCATTACGCGTTGCAATCGTAAGGATCTGCTGTGGCGTCAGCACGGTTGGGTCAAGCGAAGTCCCTTTATGAAGCAGTGCCATGACATACATGTCCTGCATCATATCTAGATTATTATTGCTCGCCGTTCCGTCCGTACCAAGCGAGACACATATTCCCTGATCGATCATGTCCTTTACCGGAGCGAATCCACTTCCGAGTTTCATGTTAGACACAGGATTGTGCGCTACAAATACCTTCTTATCACGCAAAATGGCAATATCATCCTGGTCAACCCATACACAATGAGCAGCCGTCGTAGGAACATCAAACACGCCTAAACTATTCAGATAGACAACAGGGCTCATACCCTGATGGCGCTCGCGGCATTGTTCGACTTCTGCCTTCGTCTCCGATACATGGACCTGCATGCGGACACCTTCATCGGCTGCAGCTTGAGCAATGCCTTGGACCGTCGTCGGATTAGTCGTGTATTCAGCATGAATGTTAAAATCGAGCAGCAAACGTCCATCGCACGAACCGTGATATTCCTTAAGAAGACGCTGATTAAGCGCACATAGTGGATATTCGCTATAGGGCTTTTCATCAGGGGCAACGAGCGTCTCTCCCAAGTTGATCTTTATGCCTGCATCCTTGCATGCGCGAAACCGAGCGTCGGCACTATAGTACATATCGCTAAACGAAACCGTGCCATAGCGCAGCATCTCAGCACATGCCAACAACGTACCCCAATAAATATCGTCGGCGGTCAGCTGCGCCTCAAAAGGAAAGATTCGCTCGTTAAGCCAACGATCCAGAGGGAGCGCCTCTCCCCAGCCGCGCAGTAACGTCATCGGTGCATGCGCGTGCGCATTAAAAAATCCCGACATGAGCAAACGGCCTGATCCGTCATAAGATTCGCCATATGCCGAAGCATCTGCTGGAGCTGTATCACCGATATAGTCAATGCGACCGTCACGCACGCCAACCCAACAATGCGGCACGTAGTTCATCTGTTCATCAAGAATATCGATATCAGCAAAAAGCATTATGCGTCTCCTTATACTTCTGTGCTTGTGTACTTCTATGCTTACTCAATCGCGCATGCATACCTTTGGCATGCATGCGCACATTGTATTGTTCTCCACTATTGCAAACGGAACCAGCATAACGTTATCGCAGTTCATACCTAATTACCGCTAGCTATTGCCTCACGTTCCTTGCTGACTGCAACAATCTTATTTGTCAGACGCAGCATCTTTTGATGCCTCGTCCTTAGGCTCCGTAACCGTAATATCTGCTCGATCAAGAATGAGCCGTCCCGCCTTAAGACGCTGCGCGGTTTCGACAACCGTGAACAGATAGCCTGATGCCTTCATGCTATCAAGCGCTTCTTTCTCATGACCTGGAGCAAGCGCGCTCATCGCAGCATGCATATCTTCATCTTCGAGCGTGAGATTCTCGCGACGGAAAACAGCATCAAGTGTTAATCCCTCACGGAGCATCTCACTTGCCTGGCGGCGTGTCTCCTCTTTGAGCTGCTCAGCTGTTATCCCTGCATCTTCAAGGAATTCATCAAAATTTTCGTCATGAGCCATGACACGAGAGCATAAATCCTGCGTCATCGAACGCGCCATTGCATTAACGATATTGTCAGGAATCTCATCTTTAAGCTGCTTTGCCATTTCTTCGGCAGCCTTAGCAAGTTTTGTCTGCTCGAATTCATGTGCCTTAAATTCCTCGCCTGAAGCACGTACACGAGCACGAAGCTCGTCAACCGTGTTTACATCATCATCGGGGACGTTAGCTTTAACCCATGCATCATCGATTGTCGGTATACTTGCTGCATTTCCATCAGCATCAGGAGCGACAGCACGCTCAGCCATGCCATGAAGCTGTGCATCAACTTCTTCCTCGGTAACGTGTGGCGCCTCAAGCGTAAAAGCAATTGGCTCGTACGTTTCAAAATCAACATTCGGTTTAGGATAGACACCAACCGTAAAAGTAAACGGTTCGCCTTCCTTGGGCATCACAGGCGGTTCCACTTCAGGCGGGCACACCGGGATTACATCGGCCTGAGTAAGCGCACGAGGAATCAAATAATTAAGCAGGCTATCAAGCTTTACCTGTTCGAGCGATTGATTCTTATCGGCTAACGCAGTAAGAACCTCATCGGGCGTCGATCCGTCAGGGACTTCAGCTCCTGCGTTGACTATGGTAAGCGCTGTACTCGCATGCTCAACTTGTTCAAATTCTTCGGGATCAACTACTACCGTCAAATACGTGCAGTCATCACCTGGGGAGGATACGTCAACCTTCATTTGCAAACACCTTTCATTCTCCTGCGAATGACCTGTAACATCGAGTTACACAACTGACATAGGCAAAGATCATTCCGACACTGACAAAACCGCTATCAATAAGGACAAATTCATCGGTGCAAAGTATATACCACCCTGACTTTAATGGCGTATCTTGAGACCGTTTTGAAAGATCAGTGCGATGCAACAGTCAAATGCCACTGTTGGCAACATGACCCCAATCAGTCAAACAACTATCGACAGCATAGTAATATCATTCGTAAATAATGGCGTTGGCATACGTTCCGACGCACTGCAGAACGGCCAAAGCGCTACAACCAATCAATGGGCGGTATACGCGAAATATGGATTTTATCCCCTCTTGTGCTATCATCGCGCATTGAAAGTCCCTCAATGAAAGAAGGCGCACATGGCCGAAGAGTGCACGCATGATTGCAATACTTGCGGCGTCGCTGGATGCGAAGATCGCTCCGGAGCACAAGCAAGTCCCCTGCTCGAGCCAAATAGTCGTTCGAAGATCCACCATGTTATTGGTGTCGTCTCTGGAAAAGGCGGCGTAGGAAAATCACTCGTTACGTCACTTTTAGCAAGCGAGGCGCATAAACGCGGTAAACGCGTTGCTATCCTCGACGCTGATGTCACTGGACCTTCCATCCCTAAGGCATTTGGACTTAAAGATCCACTAACCGCCGATAAAGATGGCATTATCCCTGCCGAAACCGAGAGTGGCATTAAGGTTATTTCTACAAATCTTATGCTTCCTAAAGACGATATGCCCGTTGCATGGCGTGGTCCTGTTGTCTCAAATGCAATTCAACAGTTCTTTAATGAAGTGAACTGGGGCGATATCGATTACATGTTCGTCGATATGCCACCAGGAACAAGCGATGTACTTTTGACTGTCTTCCAATGCCTGCCTATCGACGGCATCGTGACCGTGTCTGCACCGCAAGAGCTCGTTGCAATGATTGTCGGCAAAGCAGTCCATCTTGCTAACGAAATGAAAATCGACGTTTTGGGTCTTGTCGAGAATATGGCTTATTACACGTGCCCAGATTGTGGCAAGAAACAGTACATATTCGGTAAGCCTCAGGGCAAAGAAGTCGCCGATCGCTACGATATTCCTGCCTATGCAACGCTCCCTATTGATCCGCAGTTTGCTCACTTAAGCGATGAGGGCAAGATCGAATCGTATGACGCTAATGGTGCTCTTGATGTCATTATCGATCGAATCGCTGCCATTCCCGAACGAGCTGCTACAACGGACGAAACACACGAGGAAGAAAAGACCAATTCTGACTCAAGCGACAAATAGTACCTCAAACAATCCTGCGAATGACAATCAGACTTCTTCGCAGGATTGTTTGCACAATAGCAACGCCGCAGAGCAGCATTGCACGGACAAGAAACAAGCTGCCGCGGGTAAGCATGCTAGCGCACCTGAGCCGACAACTACGCCTGCCCCTGTAAGCAAGCACATACATGCATCCGCAGATAAATCTGCATCTACAAGTAAACCTGCACCACGCCAGCCCATCCGTGCGATCAACGAAGATGACGATGGATACGATCCTTATACTGATTTGCACGATCGCCCAGAGCCCGAGCCATTCTTTGAACCACACCCGTGGGACTAATACAGATACGTACGTTTTGTACGATTGGACTCAGGTATCGCAACATATACCCTGTTTAATTACATAGTCTAAAGCCTCAAGCAGCTCGCCGCATTCATACGACGAGCTGCTTTTGTGCGGTCTATTTCTTGTGCCACCTATTCGTTATCTTTTGCCTGCGCCCATAATTTGTTAAGTTCATCAGTTGAGTATTCTTCTATACGGCGCCCTTGTCCATGAGCAATACGCTCCATATCGCTCCACCGACTACGGAATTTATCGCACGACCGGCGCAATGCGCTTTCGGCATCGATATGATGTTTGCGACCAACGTTGACAAGGGAAAATAGTATGTCCCCAAATTCCATTTCTTCGTCGGTGCCTTCATCAGCATCGCCAAACTCGGCAATTTCCTCGTAGACTTGTGCCCACACATCTTCGACGGTATCCCATTCGAACCCTGCAGATGCAGCCTTTTTCGAAACACTTTGCGCTTGCATCAAACTTGGCTGGCCGTTGGGAACGTCTTCAAGCAATCCTCGAGGAACAGATGAATCAATCCCCTGGAGCCGCATATTTGCTGCACGGCGCTCGTCTTTAATCTTGCGCTCTTGCGCCTTAATCTGATCCCATAGTTCATGAACATCCTGCGCGTTAGAAATCTCCGAAGGATCAAGCCCTGCAGCATCGCATGCAGCATTCGTGCCAAATACATGGGGATGACGACGCACGATCTTGCGACTTACTTCCCTAATAACATCGTCAATCGTAAATTCATGAGCATCCGACGCAATCTGCGACTGCAAAACAACTTGAAGCAACACGTCGCCAAGTTCCTCGCGTAGATGTTCAGTATCATGTTCATCGATAGCAGCAACAGCTTCGTATGCTTCCTCTACCATATTCTTTTCGATTGACATGTGCGTCTGTTCACGATCCCACGGGCATCCACCTGGTGCGCGCAGAGCCTCGATCAATGCAACAAAATAGGCAAAATCTGAATGTTCGACAGGATGGAGTTCTGGCCCTTGAAGCGCATCAAAATCGATAGATGCATCGTTGTTTGTTGATTGATTTGTTTGCATATACAACCCGTTTCTCTCATGTTTGTACGATTATAGCAAGGAACGTGCATACAAATGTACTCACCTATAGACTACGTACGCCATACACGTACCCGCATACCGTTATTTACAGCGGCGACTTGACCCTACGATGAAGTCTGTTAATATAAGTTTCGCACTTTTTGGGGCCTTAGCTCAGTTGGGAGAGCACATGGCTGGCAGCCATGAGGTCAGGGGTTCGAACCCCCTAGGCTCCACCATTTACCTATCAGACGAATCCCTCTACGTCTGTACGAGATTCGTTGTAGTCATATTCCCGCCTATATTCAAAGGTCGGGTTAGTGCGTTTGCATCCATAGTATGCCGCACACTCATGTTCCCACTACTCATATACGAGCATCGCAGAAACATGGCACTCTGATCGCGTATATTTTGTACATCGCTCGTCGGAAAGATTTTCTATCGTGAAAAAATATATACTTATCGCCTGTATGGGATTCGTTGGAGCACTTCTTCGTACTGCCCTGTCACTACTCATCCCGGAAACGAATTTCCCTGTCGCAACACTTACCGCGAACGTTATCGGTTGCTTTTTACTAGAAATAACGTACGACTTTCTTGGTCGTCAACTTACGCTCCCCTCAAACTTAATCAGCGGTATGGGTGTAGGATTGCTCGGATCGTTCACCACCATGTCAACATTTTCGAACGAATGCCTTTCGCTGTTTGCGACAGGCGCAATCCTTCAAGGATGCATTTATTGCACAGTAACTGCATGTACATGCCTTGCAGCAACATTTATCGGACACTTTGTTTCTAGACTGATGGGCGAGCGTCGCCTGCGTCAAAGTCTTACCAGTCGTCCAAGCCAGGAGGAGCAATGAGTATCTTCTGCCTCTTCTGCATCGGATGCGGCGGAGCACTTGGTGCGATGCTACGTGGCTTTTGCACGGACAAACTAAAGCCACATGCTACTTCGGGATTTCCTTGGCCAACACTAAGTATCAATATTGCAGCATGTATAATCGCTGGCATTGTAACGGGATTATCCCTCGATTCATGCTATACAATTCCCCTATGTATGGGATTTTTAGGCGCTCTATCTACTATGAGTACGATGAACTATGAAGCCGTTACTCTGTATGTTCATCGCGAACGTCGCCGTTGCTGCTTCTACCTTGTTCTGTCGTATGCCCTCTGCATCGGCAGTCTTGGTATTGCATCCGCATGTGCTCATGCAGCACTTGCGTTAATCGGTTAAATGTACCGCAGGTGCAAACACGATGATACCTTATTGAATATGAATCTATCGATAGGTATCATATCAGTAGATAATAGATGGGAAAAAGCATGGAAACACTGACTGACACACAGAAAAGCATCGCGGAATTCCTGATTACGTGGGCACGCGATCATAAAGCAGGAGAAACTTCAGAGCTGCTCGTCGACGAGCCAGAACTCGCTAAAGCACTCGGCGCACCAAACTGGAAACGCTCATATCTTCACGATCTTGATATGCTGAGCAGCTATTGTGCACGCAAGGATTACCCACTCGTTTCTCTTATGGTTGTGATCCCTGGACTCGAAATGCCCGAAAAAGACATTATGATCCATGCGTTTAAGGCAACACTTTCTAATGCAGAGAACAAAAAACATTTGAGCACAGAACTTAGCACCATTAAGAAAACGAAGCAAAGCACCTGGGATGCCTTCATGGAAGACGTCCATCCATCGGAAGAATAGTAATTGCAACGATCGTTACAAAGTCCAATCTTGGATTGCGTAACGATCGTTTGACATATTCAGCCTGACACCTTTTTCAATCTATACTAAAAGCAGTAAGAGGTGTTTAGTATGGATCAGCGGCTTATCATTGTTTCAAATCGGCTGCCTTATAAAGTGTATATCGATGATCAGGGAAAACTCAAAGCAGAACGTAGTGCAGGAGGGTTAGCTTCGGCACTCGGTCCACTCCATGATCAAGATGCAAGCCTATGGGTTGGATGGAACGACCACAGCGCAATTCCACTTCTTCCCAACCACAAACGTCATGACGCAAAAACGATCCACGAAGCAAACGATCTTTTGCGCTCACATCGATGCATACCTATCGAGCTCACCACGCGCGAAGCAAAAGGCTATTACGATGGATTTTCTAATTCGACTATCTGGCCACTTTTCCACGACTTCCCGCACTTTGCCCACTTTGAAGAGGACACGTGGAAAACGTACGTAGCAGTCAATCGTCATTTTTGCGACGCAATCGCAGACATCTATCAACCGGGCGATATCATCTGGATTCAAGACTATCACCTGATGCTTTTGCCCGACATGTTACGTTGCCTGTTCCCATCAGCAACTATAGGATTCTTTCTGCATATTCCCTTCCCCGATTACGAGGAATTCCGCAAGCTACCTTGGCGCAGTGAAATCCTATCCGGACTGCTCGGAGCTGATCTTATTGGATTTCATACCTACGACTATGTACGTCACTTTTTGACAAGTTGCCATCGCGTACTCGGTCGAGAAGATCATTTTGGGTCGTTCCTTATCAATGATCGGACTTCGCAGGCCGACGTATTCCCCCTTGGAATCGATTATCAGCGCTTTGCACGACAAGTTCGAAGTACCTCTGCAAAAAAGATGATCCGCACCTTTAGACGGGAGCACAGTTCGCTTAAAGGTAAAGTGATGCTCTCAGTAGAGAGGCTTGACTATTCAAAAGGCATCCCCGATCGCCTTCTTGCATTTGAAGCATTCCTTAAGGCTTATCCTGAATGGATAGAAAAAGTGACGCTTGTGCTCATTACCGTGCCTTCACGCGAGAACGTCACCTCATATCACGCACTTAAACGCTCAATTGATGAACTGGTGGGACGTATCAACGGAGAGCTTTCAACCGTCGATTGGCAACCAATCGATTACTACTATCGGTCCATTCCCTTTGAGTCGCTTTGCACAATCTATCGAGCAAGCGATGTTATGCTTGTCACTCCATTGCGCGACGGTATGAACCTGGTCAGCAAGGAATATTTAGCTGCGCACGATGGTACTAGCGGAGTCCTTATACTATCCGAAATGGCAGGATCTGTTCACGAGTTATCCGATGCATTGATTGTCAATCCTTTTGACCAGCACGCCATTGTCGAGGCAATTCATAAAGCGCTCACCATGCCTAAAGATGAGCAGATCAGGCGTAATGAGACTATGCAAAAACGCCTTAAACGTTATACGTCTGATAAGTGGGCACATCAGTTCCTTCACGCACTTTCTCAAGTCAAGGAATCGCAACAACATTTAGGGACAGCGCGCATCGACGCAGCAAAACAGACATCCATTGCACAGGCATTTCGTAACGCTCATCGGAAGGTCTTATTGCTTGATTATGATGGCACTCTAATGCCGTTCTCAAAAGATCCCCGTTCTGTCGTGCCTGATAAGAAGCTTATAACACTTCTAAAACGCCTTTCGGAGCAAAACGATACTACCGTTGTTATTCTATCCGGTCGCGATAAACAGACGCTGGGCACATGGCTTGGTGATCTTTCGATTGACATGGTTGCCGAGCACGGTGTTTGGTTCTGGGACAAGATAAAACACGTGTGGATTCTTGGCGAGCCCATGGATGCCTCGTGGAAAAAACGTATTAGGCCTATTGTTGAAGACTACGTTGACCGGACGCCCGGATCGAGCATGGAAGAAAAGGATTATTCACTCGTATGGCACTATCGCACCTGCATACGTGACCTGGCCGATCGCCGTGTATGCGAGCTCAAGAATGATCTCTCGAGTGTCGTTGATGATCTAGGCCTCACCATTATGGATGGCAATAAAGTCATCGAGATCAAGCCAGCTTCAATCGAAAAAGGAGCAGCAGCACATCGTTGGTTCCGCGATAAATCCTACGATTTCATCCTAGTCGCTGGAGATGACGTAACCGATGAAAGCATGTTTCACGCCGCACCCGACAATGCGTTAACGATCAAAGTTGGCAATCACGCGACCTACGCGCACCTCTCCGTAGAAAATGTCGAGCATATGCGGAAACTTCTGAGCAGCCTCGTTAATGATACTACACCGTCCAACTAGCAGAGCATACGGCACGCAATTCGGTATCGCAATTCGGTATCGCAATTCGGTATCGCAATTCGGTATCGACGAACCATATTGTGAGCGTCCGCGATAAACGCTCCGATTAATGACATGGGTACGACATAATGACGCGGGCACGACACAGCCAAGTCTCATTGTATGCAATAGCGATGCGACAGCGCTCACCATGCCTTCCTTATAGAATCTATAGGGCACCTAGAGCGTGAAGCATAATAAGAGCTGTATGACACTATCTCAAAATCGTCAGCATATAATCTTTCTGAATGCAGCTCGACGGAGAAATATGCCAATAAGGCATATGGTCAGCCTTAGTGTAGAACCATCGGATGAAGCTGAGTGGAGGAACATATCATTGAAACGTATAAAAGATACCAATGTAGCATCTTTAATACAGCCCGATCGAGAAATGCGCTGATGAGACGTATACGTCACTCTAATGTAGAACTATCGAATGAAACTTTGAGAAGGAAAACGCCATTGATACGTATACGTATCAATAATGTAGCAGTCTTGAATGAAGCGCTGACAAATAGAAGCCGATTCGTGTGTTCCGAACGTAGACAATAGGTAAAACACCTCCATAACACCTGATAAGAAGCGCGACCTATAGGGTTCGAAATTTGCCCGGCACCATATGGATGAAAAAATCTCGCGTTTCGGCTCCTGTTCGCCAGCGTGTCGCACATTCGCTACGCAAATAGGGAATTATTACGTAATAGCGGCAGATCACTACGGTAAGCAGCCTATCCGCCACGTAAGCAGCACGCATATCACCAGGCGTTACACCGCAGGAGTAAACGATCCATCAAGGATAGTCTGCATTGTTGCTTGGACACTCATCAAAGCATTGGCATCTATAACTCGATCCGCAATCTGCCTCAGAGCATAGCGCGCATTCGACACGGCGATGCCCGTACCCGCCATACGCAACAGTTCATAATCGTTCATCGAATCACCGAATGCCACGACTTCCTGCGGCACAATATCGTGTAACCTCATAATTTGCTCGAGACCCTGAGCTTTATTAAGCTTAAGAGGAAGCACGTCGATCCAGCGCCGCCCCGAGGGAGCAAATACAAAGTCAGACCCAAGTTCGCGCGAGAGAACATACGCCATATCCATTGGCGATTCATCGCAGTAAATTGATGCCTTAATGATAGGGACCTGCGGAGCAGGCAGATCATCAACGCGAACTTGATGAGGCATATCCTTATCAAGTTCGGGCATATAGGAAATTACATCATCAAGCATAAAGGTATGCGTATCATCAAATACCAGCAGATGAAGCGTATCGAATACGTCTATCATCCGCTTCAAGCGATAAAGCGCCGCATGAGAAAACGTCTCATGCCCTACAAGATGGCCCGCATCGTAAACCTGAGCTCCAGAGGATGCAACGTAGCCGATCTGATCAGCAATCGGACCAAACCATGCGTGCAATGAATCATAGCGTCGGCCTGATGCGGCGACAAACATAACCCCTTGCTCGCGCAATTGATTAATGAGATCGAAGGATCCTTGTGGCACTGAACAATCAGGAGCCAAAAACGTTCCATCCATATCGCTAGCGATAAGTTTAATCAACGATTGTCCCTTCCATCGTATAGCCCTGTTGTATAGCCCTGTTGTATAGCCCTGTTGCCCAGCCACCTGTCCCTTCACCCCGCAAAGCTCGACGAGCATCTTAGTTGAACTGGGGCGCTATCAATGACTATCCTGCCAGCTACAATCTGTATTCGTACTAATTGACATACACAAACCTCATCAATTTGATGTCTAGGCAAATTACTCTGTCAGATTAATTTCTTACACTACTCATTCGTATGCTTCGAGGCCTTTTCCTGATGCAAAGAATGTCGCCTCAGAAAATACTTGTGGGATCGTCCGGCCGTTAACAAACGGAAGGGCTAAAAATTCATCAAGCGTGGATACGAGATCACTGCAATCGACAAAATGACCTTTGTCGTTAAGCGTATCGGTATCTTGCGCCCGCCATGCATGGGAATTCACATCCGTCAAATAGTAGGTGATTTCGCCTACCTGCATGTATGCAGAATGATTCGCATGAAGGTAACGCTTAAGCTCCTCATACGTGCAGTCAATTGCCTCGTCTGATCGTTTCCCCATAGAACAACGCTCCTCTCAACGCCGTTTATCTCTCTCTGTATTCTGATCATACCAGGGATTAGGGACACACGGAGCAACCAACAAGAAGCCGTTACTATTTGGCAAAACAATACGCATATACTCTCATACGAGATATAGCCAATGCATTCCGTAGTAGATAACGCATTGTTTAGCAGAACGATTATCCGCAAGCTCAATAAGTTCAGCGAACAGTAGACAAAAATTACTGCTGCTTACGCAGAAGATCTCCAGGAAGCAGAGGCTCAGCTATACGCAGAGAGTACGATTCCATCGGGCGATTCGCCGTGGTCACATGATAAGGAGATCCCCCATCATCAGCGATGTAGCGAAGTCCATGCACCTCAATCGTACGTATGGGACGATGAGGAGAAACAACCTCGAGATGGTCGCCCTCTTCGAATCGATTACGACAAAGTACACGTGCCTCATACGTTAAGGATGCGGCATCACTTATCTTTGGAAGAACATCACTATCCGATGGTACAGGTGAACATGACACAACTTCTGCCGCCCATGTATAGGTGCGAATATAGTCGTCAGAATCTGGCGTTTGCTGCGCACGTCCATAGTAGAAGCCCGTTCCATAAGGACGATGCGATACCGTATCTAACTCACGCTTGCCCCACGCAGGATCCGCGCCATCGAGTACTTGCCGATACGCATTAACAACCGAAGCGACATAAAAAGCTTTCTTATTTCGGCCTTCAATTTTAATCGAGTCAACGCCCGCTCGACGTAAATCATCTAGATGCTCGATCATGTTAAGATCTTTTGCATTCAGAATATACGACCCGCGATCGCCTTCTACAACAGGCATATGCATACCAGGACGCGTTTCTTCCTCAAGCGTATAGCTCCAGCGACACGGCTGTGTGCAATTGCCGTTCGTCGCACTACGATCAGTCAGATAATCACTAATCAAGCATCGACCTGATACCGCCATGCACATTGACCCATGGACGAATACCTCAATCTGCAAATCATTAGGAATCCGTTTGCGCAACTCGGCAATTTCGGCAAGACTCATCTCTCTTGCACAGATAATACGCGATGCGCCCAGATCATACCAAGCGCATGCTGCCTCAGCATTCGAAACCGACGCCTGCGTGCTTACATGCAGCGCAACATGGGGCGCGTAGCGTTTTGCCATCCGAAATGCGCCCAAGTCGGAAACGATCAGTGCGTCAATGCCAGCCTCATCAAGCGCCTGTAGATACGTAGGCAGCTGGTCAATGTCGGCATTATGCATCTGAATATTACACGTAACATGAACTGCCACATGGCGCTCGTGAGCATACGCAACGACATGCGGTATCTCATCAAGCGAAAAATTTCCTGCGCGTTGGCGCATGCCAAACTGGTCAGTCGCAAGATACACCGCATTCGCGCCAAAACGAATTGCAGCCACCAGTTGATCGCGACCGCCCGCAGGTGCAAGCAGCTCCGGAAGACCCTTCGCGCTACAATCCACCGGCTGCGCCAAACCTTGTTCTAATGACTTTTTAGCATCATCATCCATACCGTCCGACAACCGTACAGAAGCGTCACCATAAGGCGCCTCCGTATCATGTATCAATGTTGTATCTGAAGACTTGGATGACACTATAGATCTCATTTCCTTACCAGTTTTTGAATCGCATGTTCCAAATTCACGGACGTCTTCTTGCCTTGTATCTAAACCCAGGAAGACGTCCGGAGCTCATGTACTACTTCGTTATTAATCTTGTGATTCGACAAATGTTTTTGCCTGGTCAAAGAATGTCCGCGCAGGTTTAGTCGCACGATGCGCAAACGCAAGCGCTTCCTTATACTGGGCAAACGTTACATCGTTCTTCTCGCCCGTAAGACGATTCTTAACCTCGTATACGCCATTAGACAATCCGCGTTTACCCACAACAATCTGCATAGGCCAGCCCATTAGATCAGCCTCGGCAAATTTAACACCTGGGCGCTCTTTGCGATCGTCAATAACAACTTCGATCCCCAATTCCGAAAGTTCTTTTGCAAGACGCTCGGCTGCAGGCTGAACCGTATCATCACCTACGCTGAGTGGCAAAATACAAATGTGCGCAGGCGCAACCGCAAATGGCCACTTAATTCCGTTTTCATCGTTATGTTGTTCAACAATTGCAGCAAGTGCACGACTGATACCGATGCCATAACAGCCCATCTGGAAAGGATGCTCTACGCCTTGAGCGTCGGAATACGTCGCACCCATCGTCTTTGAATATTTGTCGCCCAACTGGAACACCTGTCCAACTTCGATGCCACGCGCAACTTCAAGAGGAGCGCCACAATCAGGACATGAATCCCCCGCGCATGCCGTGCACAAGTCAGCCCAAACGTCGACCTCAAAGTCACGTCCGCACTGTGCACCCAAGTAATGATAGCCATCTTCGTTAGCACCAACAGCCCAGTGAGCCACATCCTGCAAACTACGATCAGCGCCAACACGTACGCCCTTAGGCAAGCCGACGCATCCAATAGATCCCTTAGGCAGACCCAGATCGCGCAACTGTTCGTCAGTCATAAGCGTAAATCCAGGGAATGTACGCTCTACCTTAATTTCATTGAGCTCGTGGTCTCCAGGCACAAAAAGCGCAATTGGCGTGCCTTCTGCATCGATGCCGACCATTGCCTTAACAAGTTGATTGGCCTTACAAGATAGATGCTGAGCTAAATCCTCAATAGTATGAACGCCTGGCGTAGTAATCTTTTTCAGCTCATCCTGAGGATATTCTTCGGGATGAGGAATGCATTCAGCAATTTCAGAATTCGCTGCATAGCCGCATTCGCATGTTACTAATTCAGCCTCGCCCGATTCTGCCAATGCATGATATTCGCAGGTGACACTACCACCAATTTGACCTGGATCAGCCTGAACAGGACGATAGACAAGTCCTAAACGCGTACAAATACGACCGTATGCCTCGCTCATCTCATCATATGTTTGCTGTAGCGATTCACGATCTGTATGAAAGCTGTATGCATCCTTCATGATGAATTCACGACTACGCAAAAGACCAAAACGAGGACGAATCTCATCGCGGAATTTAGACTGAATCTGATAAAGCGTCATAGGCAACTGTTTATAAGAACGAAGTTCATTACGCACAAGGTCGGTAATGAGTTCCTCATGTGTTGGCCCCAAGCAAAATCCATGCTCATGACGATCCTGCAAACGCATAAGCTCTGGACCATAGTCATTCCAGCGACCACTTTCATGCCACAACTCGGCAGGTTGCAACGCCGGCATCAGCACTTCCTGAGCACCAATAGCATCCATTTCGTCACGAACAATTTGTTCGATCTTCATCAAAACACGTTTGCCCAACGGGAGAAACGTGTATACGCCTGATGCCGTCTTACGAATCATCCCAGCGCGCAGAAGCAGCCGATGACTGACAATATCCGCATCGGATGGATCCTCTTTTAACGTCGGAGCATAAAGCCGGCTCATACGCATGATCTGTTTCATTATTTTCCTATCTCTTCCAACAATGCATCAACGATAGTATCCTCCGGAACTTTACGCAAGATACGACCGTGCCTAAAAATGACTCCACATCCATCACCACATGCCACACCTATATCGGCATCGGCAGCTTCTCCAGGACCATTAACTACGCATCCCATAACCGCAACCTTAAGTGGTGTGTTGATCGAACGAAGCGACGTTTCTACCCGTTGCGCCAGCCCAATCAAATCAACTTTGCACCGTCCACACGTTGGACAACTAATAATTTCTGGCCCACGACGACGTAATCCAAGTGCGCTCAAAAGTGACCAGCATGCACGCACTTCCTCACAGGGATCATCCGTGAGCGAGATACGCATTGTGTCGCCAATGCCTTCCTCTAAAAGAATGCCCAATCCACAGGATGACTTAACAAGACCCTGAAACAATGTTCCCGCCTCGGTTACGCCAATATGAAGAGGAACGTGAGGAATCTCATGTGCCAGCAGTCGATACGCCTCGACAGTCGTTGGAACATCGTGAGCTTTTGCAGAGACAACAATATCTTTAAATCCACGCTTCTCAAAATGATTCACATAATCGGTTGCCGACGCAACAAGCTTTTCAGGCAACGACAAATCATCGCGCTGTTTGAGCGCCTCATCAAGCGATCCAGCGTTAACACCAATGCGTATAGGAATGCCTGCTTCACCAGCAGCATCAATGATTGTATCCGTCGGCTTCCATCCACCAATATTACCGGGATTGATGCGCAACTTTGACGCGCCACGCTGTATCGCCTGCAAAGCAATTTCCGCATCAAAGTGGACATCAGCAACTACAGGCAAACATGATGCCTCGCATACCGCCTGGAACGTATCGAGCGCATCACGCTTAGGAATCGCCATACGAATAATCTCACAACCAGCCTGTGCAAGACGATTAATCTGCGCGATATTTGCATCGGCATCATACGCCGAAGCATTGAGCATCGATTGCACAGCACACGGCGCTCCGCCGCCAATTGCGACGTCGCCAACCATAACCTGACGTGTTGTAGTATTCGGTTTCATCTGAGCCTCCTCCCCTTTACACTCTACCAATTGCCCAGTACAAATCGTTGAACATCTTGATTGAGCATGAACAGGAAGAATCCTATAAACAGCAGCATTCCCAACCAGCTAATAATAGCAAGCGTTCGATAGCTAATATCTTTATGGAAGATACGCTGAAAAACTTCGACGATAAAGCGACCACCATCAAGCGGAGGAATCGGAAGCATATTCATAATGCCCAGCGATACTGACAGCATCGCCGCAAACATGACAAAACTCTCGATTCCCTGCTCAGCTGCTGTTTTAGAAAGAACAGCTATGCCAACAATCGATGTCGAATCCGAAACAGTATCGGCCGCTGTTTGCGGGTCAAAAAGCTGAACGACCGCGACAAAAACCATACCAATATAGTTACATGCTGCAATAAGCGATTTAAGCGGATCAATAACAATATGTTGTACAACACCTGAATCGGGATCCTGTATATCGACGCCGATGACTGAATAAATTATTACGATGACAAGAAGTGCAAAGAGCAAGTTCATTGCAGGACCGGCAAGCAAAATAACGCAGCGTTTCCAAAATGGGAGCGATCGATACTGGCGTTTACGCTCGGACTCATACAATTTTTGAGCGTCATCAACAGGACGCGGATCGCCTTGTTTGAAGTCTCCACGATCATCAACTGGCGTTCGATACGTATTATATTTATCGCGCTTAAGTGGCCCGACTACCGATCCCCATTCGACCAATTCATCAAGGGCATCAACTGCCTCATCGTTGGTAATCGATAAATGCTGCGCCACATCTTCCATGTTAAGCGTGCCGCACTCGTATGTATAAGCAAGTACCTCGCGCAAATGAGCCTTTTCGGCACCAGGCTCCATACCGCACACACGCGCATAGCCACCAAGTGGTACTGCAGTTAGCCCAAACAATGTGCCTTTATGTCTAAACCCAATATGAGGACCAGGAAGTCCAATCATAAATTCCGTCACACGTACACCAAATGCGCGCGCAGCAAAAAAATGGCCTGCTTCATGAATGACCACGAGAAAGCCAAGTACAATCGCGCAGTATAGTATCATGAGCAGAATATCCATAAATGCTTTTCTCCGTTTCTTTTACCGACTGCATACATATAGCAACTTTTACCTTTATGCATGATGCGTATTCGTAGCATCACGCCGCGTCTGGATTCTCATTCATATCAAAAATGCTGCTCAATAAATGCGTGAGCCTCCTGACGAGCATGAGTATCAACACGCTCAAGCTGAGCAAGATCCGTTACGCATTCACAAGACGCACCATCCATCACAGCCTCAACCGTATCAGCAATGCCCACATAGCTGCAATTCCCTGCAAGGAACAATGCAACAGCAACCTCATTGGCTGCATTCATTGCGCAAGGAAGCGTCCCGCCTGCCTGTCCTGCACTCCGCGCAAGATCAAGGCAACGAAATGTCTTTGTATCCGCTGGATAAAATTCCAAGCTGCCAAGCGTACAGAAATCAATAGGAGCCACAGGGGCAGACCAACGCTCTGGATAGCTCAACGCAAACTGAATCGGTATGCGCATATCAGTTGCACCAAGATGCGCTTTAACGCTTCCATCAACAAATTCAACCATAGAATGAATTGCGCTCTGCGGCTGAACAACGACGGAAATACGATCATAGTCCATCGCAAACAAATGATGAGCTTCGATAACTTCGAGCCCCTTATTCATAAGCGTCGAAGAATC
>DIDE01000063.1 GCA_002417975.1 Eggerthellaceae bacterium UBA5808 | reverse complement strand
CACTTGTTGTCATAGCTGGGGAAGAAAGTGCTCAAGATTTTGCTCGTAATGTTGCTGCTTATGTAGGCGAGGAACAGGTACTTCGCTTTCCTGAGCGTCGTGATATTCCCTTTGGTCAAATTGATCCTGATCCCGTTCAGGTTGCGCAGCGTATGGAAGCACTTGATGCTCTTGCGACAGGGCGAAGTTGTATTGTAGTTGCGTCTGCTCGCGCTCTTTTAAGAACATTACCTCCCGTCGGTGGTGTGTCGTTTCATCCGTTAACATTGAGTGCTGGAACGGCGATTTCTGATTCTTTACGTAAGGATTTGACTGATTTTGAGTCAATCCCACGCGTTCTTGAATCATGCGGTTATGAAAACGCAGGAGAACTAGAAGGCCCAGGCACGTTTTGTGTTCGCGGAGGCACTATAGATGTATATCCAGGTAATCTATCGTATCCGGTACGTATTGATTGCTTTGGTGATGATGTTGATGAGATTAAACGTATCGTTCCGAGTACGGGTCAAACGATTGCAACGCTTGATACGGTTTCGATCGCACCCATTCGTGAGTTCGCTTTATCTAAACGAGCGATTCTTCGCGCGCAGAAGACACTTTATAATCCCGCGAAGACGAATCCTGTTTTGCGTGAGCTTCTTGATCGCATCGAGGGTGATGTAATACCGCGCGATGTCGATGCACTTTTACCGTATCTATTTGAAAAAACGTGTACGCTCGGATCATATCTTAACGAAGAATGTCTAACAGTGCTCTTAGAGCCACGGTCACTAATTGATGATGCTCAACGTGCGTATGATGATATTGTTGCACGCTGTAAAGAAACTAAGTGCTCACCGACAGGCTTGTATGCGCTTCCTCAGGATATCGATTTTGGTGATGAGCAGCAGTGTACCTACATGTCCATTATGCGTATTGGGGGTGCGGTTGATGCTGATTTGCCTGTTAAACGAACGAATGTTGCCGGAGGTGGGGATAAGCTAATTGGCCGTCTCCGTTCGCTCGTTGATGCAGACTATACTGTTGTGTTTTCAGCAAGCAACTATCGCGCGCGTCAGGATCTTAAACTCTCTTTTGTTGACCAGGGACTTCCTATTAATGAAGTTCTTGAAGGTGTGCCGCATAAAGGGCGTCTTAAACGGGGCGTTGTTACTATTGTTGATGTTGACATACCACTCGGCATTATCATTCCAAAAGCGCGCATTGCGCTCATTTCTGTTGCTGATACACAAGGTGCTGGTACCGTACGTACTTCGCGTCATATCGATATTACGCAGGTGACGTTTCCTTATAAACCAGGAGATTATGTTGTTCATGCTGCACATGGTGTTGCGTTGTTTAAAGATATTGTGCGACAGGAGCTTGGTGGTGTCGCACGCGATTACTTGCTGCTTGAATATGCTGATCAAGATAAACTCTATGTTCCTGTTGAACAGCTTGACCGTGTTACTCGTTATGTTGGACCCGAAGGATCGAGTCCTCGTTTAACACGACTTAATACAAGTGATTGGTCACGTGCGATGGGGAAAGCCCGTCGTGCAAGCAAAAAACTTGCGTTTGATTTGGTTGATGTATATACACGACGTGCAGCGACAAAAGGTTATCGATACGAGCCTGATACACCTTGGCAACGAGAGATGGAAGAGGCATTTCCTTATCAGGAGACGCCTGATCAACTTGCTGCTATTGCTGATGTTAAAGCGGATATGCAGTCTAGTCGACCTATGGATCGATTGATCTGTGGAGATGTTGGCTTTGGCAAAACGGAAGTTGCACTTCGCGCAGCATTTAAAGCAACGCAAGATAAAAAACAGGTTATGGTTTTATGTCCGACGACAATTTTAGCGCAGCAGCATTACACAACATTCCGCGATCGTTTTGATCCGTTTGGCGTCAAAGTTGAAGTATTGAGTCGTTTTCGTACACCGGCTCAAACAACGGCTGCACTCGATGGTTTTGCTGACGGAAGTGTACAAGTATTGATTGGCACGCATCGTCTGTTGTCTCGTGACGTGAATCCTTCTGATCTTGGTCTTGTCATTATCGATGAAGAACAACGATTTGGCGTTGGGCATAAAGAACAACTTAAGAATCTGCGCGAATCCATTGACGTGCTCACGCTGAGTGCGACGCCTATTCCCCGTACGATGCAAATGTCGCTTTCGGGTGTTCGAGATATGAGTTTGATTCTAACTCCTCCCGATGACCGTCAACCTGTTGAAGTCCATGTAGGCGAGTGGGATCCTGATGTTGTATCAGGCGCTATTCGGCGAGAGCTCGCGCGCAAGGGACAGGTCTATTACGTCAGCAATCGTGTACGGAGCATCGAGGATGCCGTTAAACGAGTTGGTCAGGCTGCGGGAGAAGCGCGTATCGGTGTAGCACATGGCCAAATGAGTAAAGAAGCTCTTGAATCAGTCATGGAGGATTTTTCGGCTGGCGAACTTGATGTGCTTGTTGCAACGACGATCATTGAGAGTGGAATTGATAATCCGCACACTAATACTCTTATTATTGAGGACGCGCAACGACTTGGGCTTGCTCAAATGTATCAGCTCAAGGGTCGTGTAGGCCGTGGTGCAGTACAGGCTTATGCCTACTTTATGTTTCCTGAGCATACACAACTTACCGAAGATGCAACAGCGCGCTTAACTGCGATCGATGAAAATCAGGATTTGGGGAGTGGTATGCGTATTGCCATGCGCGATCTTGAAATTCGTGGTGCGGGAAGCATGCTTGGTGCTGAACAAAGTGGAAACATGAGTGCGGTTGGTTTTGATCTCTTTGCTCAGATGCTCGCTCAAGCTGTAAACGCCACACGAGAAGGTACTGTTGCATCGAATGACCTTATTCCTGCGGCGCTTTCCGACATCACCGTTAACATTCCCGTTAATGCATTTATCCCTGAAGAATATATTCCCGGTGCTGATGAACGTGTCCTTATTTATCGTAAGGTTGCATCAGCAGATATGGTGGATGCGGTCGACGCGCTTCGCGATGAGACACGTAAAGCGTATGGACCGATGCCAGAAGCAACAGAAAACTATTTCATGCGCGCGCGTATTAAGGCATGTGCAAGCCAGATGAAGATCGATACGCTTACCGTTATATCGGGCAAGCTTACTATATATCCTATTGATAGACCAACTGGCGATCTCAGAAGCGCACTTAAAAGGTCAAAGGCACGCTATATACCTTCTCGAAAGAAACTTCAGATTCCACTTAAATACTTTGCGCTCCCCGAGGATGGATCATTGCTTGATGCAGTGTTCTCGCTGCTTGAAGATCTCAAGCGTGATTAGTGGCGGAACGTTTTCGATGAATATAGGTATATGATCCTGTGGCGATATGGGTACCTTGTTCATCATCAATCGATATATGGTAAAACGCCATGGTACGTCCTGATCGCTCGGTTGTTGCTGTTGCTATAATATGTGCCCCTTTTGGCGGAGCGAGAAATTGCATTGAACTGTCAACAGTGGCCGATACGGTTCCCTCCGAATGATCAGCGACCGAGGCGGTGAAATCTCCTAACGTGTACAAGACTCCGCCCATGATTGCTCCCTGAGCATTGCAATGACTTTGCCTCACAGTAAACGAGCAGATCGTGCGCGTTTCGCTTTTGCTGTCGATATGGGCGCCAAGGGCTTCTCTTACAAAATGATCATCTGCGTAGAATGAGCGAAGTTCATCTAAGTCTATAGACTCTATGCTGTCTTGTGCGTTCGTAATGTAATGTTTATTGTCTGACGGTGTGTGAAAGGTTTGCATGATGTTGTCTCCTTCTACGTCGTCTCGATGTGCTTTCGATGTGATTGATGATTGCTGCTTGGGGAGTTTGCGTCTGCATCAGCTGATAGGTGGGGATGCGGTGCATCAGAGGAGTTGCTATCAGTAGCTGATGATGGGTCAGACGCTATGTGTGCGTTAGATTCATCTTGAGGGAGTAAAGCTGCGATCTCGTCTGTAGCGTTGACATATGCAGCTCCTGTTGCTTCTCGCAATGTTATCGCATCATGTGGACATGCATCTGCGCAAAGTCCGCATGAAACACAGAGTCGTGCATCGATCGAAGTGGGTCGCAGAGTAAGAGCCCCCGAGGGGCATTGCTGTGTGCAGGCATCTTTGCAGTCTGATGATTCCGCTGCACACAGTTTGGCATCGATAGAAGGCAGTTCGATAAGGATTGCTGCTGCTCTATCTGGTCTGCGGAGACATGCTTTGACAAGTTGACGATTGTGCGGAAAGAAGAGCGTACGATGATGACCTTCGGGCTCGAGCGCATCAATAGGGGACGTGTCGTTAAGATGCATACGCATGTCGGTATGAAGTTGTTCTTGCTTTGCGTAAAAGTCCTTTAAAACGGACGATTGCTTTCTACGGCGAGTTCCCGTTGCGATATCGTCGAGACCATGGAATAGTCCGGTAAACATCTCGCGACGTCCGAGGTCTGTTTTGTCATCGGTACATTCATTGACAATAGTTGCTTGTTTAGGAATATGCGCTGTCCAGATAATGAGTCTGTTATCTTGTGCCGCATCTGTATGATCTTCATCACTTGGATCATAAGGTATATCAAGTCGCTCAGCCGCTATTTCAAGCGAGCGTGGATAGAGAGAAGCACCGAGTGCTCCTGCTCGTTCGCACTGCGCGCAGCTAGTCTGATTACAAGCGATTGCGATCGAAATGTTTTCTGAGAGAATCAATGTCCAAAAATTAGGCGAGATCATTGAGAGGCAGGGGAGCACGATAACGTTGGAGGCGACCGTATAGTCTGATGATACGTTATTTTCGCACGTGAAATATACGCGTTGATGTTCGGTTTGGGATTGAGGGAATCCGATGCGTCGAATACGCGCATAGAGATCTCGGTTGGTGAGCCGTGTTGATCCGAATGCATCGCACACGCCAAAGCAAATGCCACATCCATTGCACGTGCCAAAATTAACCGATGGTGCTTGCTGCTTAGAGAGATCAATTTCTATTGCCTGCTGAGGACAGCCCGAAAGGCACTTTGCACAGTTTGAGCCATATGTACGTAGGCAATAATTATTAAGAATGATAAGCGGATGTTGCGGGTGAATCGTTTCTGTCTCTACTGAGACGTTGGATGCTGTGGCACTGAGGACAGCCTCTTCATCTACCTCACCTTTATCAACGGGTGAGGTAGATGAGTTGTTGGCATGAGCACTGCTCGCGTTCGTTTGTGCCATTCGATCCTTGCTAGGCATCGAACACCTCGGCAAGTGTTTGATCTATGCGTGCGAGTACATCTTTACGCGGCAGAAGCTCAACGCTTTCAAACAGCGGAGGCGAAACCATATTGCCGCAAACAGCAACACGGATTGGCTGGAAAATAAACTTTGCCTTAAGCCCCATTGAATCAACGAGCTCTTTCACGCGACTTTGTAGGGGGTCGCATTGCCAAGGAATAGATGTATCTGCAAGGATAGCGCGCGTTTCCTTGAGCACTTCGTCAGCGCGTGCGCCATCCTTTTTAAGAACCTTACGAATACTTTTTTCGTCAAGATGGGTTGTTGCACCCCAAAAAAGATATGAGATCTTATCAGGCAACTCGTCGAAACGGTTTAATCGTTCAGCAACGAGGGGATATATGCGCTTAAACCAGTCTGGATTCTGGTCAATGGCAGATTCTTGCGCTCCTGCAGCGACGATCCATGGACGGGCAACGTTAAGCCATGCATCTGCTCCCATTTCTCTGATGTAACAGCCATTCATCCATTCAAGTTTTGTCTCGTCAAAAACAGCATCTTTTTTAGTGATGCGGTCGACCGAGAACGATGAGCATAATTTCTCGCGTGAGATTAAGGTTGTTTCTCCATCGAGTGACCAGCCAAGAAGTGCAAGGAAGTTAACGAGTGCGTCGGGCAGATAACCGCGATCTCGATATTCTTCAACGCTGGTTGCACCATGTCGTTTGGAGAGTTTATGTCCGTCAGGGCCAAGGATCATCGATAGATGAGCAAATCTTGGTACGGGAAAACCAAGAGCTTCATAGATGAGGATCTGGCGAGGTGTGTTGGACAAATGATCGTCACCTCTGATAACGTCGGTAATCTTCATATGCGCGTCATCACATACAACTGCAAAGTTGTAAGTTGGGCTCCCGTCGCTTCGAACGAGGATCATGTCGTCCATAACGTCGATGGGAAATTTCATATGACCATAAACAGCGTCATCAAATTCAATAGGTTTATGATCGAGCGGCACACGCAGACGCCATACGTGGGGTTCACCTGCATCGATTCGGCGTTGAGCTTCTGCAGGATCAATTGAGCGGCACGTGCGATCATAGCCTGCGTAGGCTTTGCCGCTTTTTTCGGCGTCTTGGCGTTTTTTGTCGAGATCTTCTTTTGTGCAGAAGCAGGGGTAGACGCTTCCTTGTGCTTTAAGCTGCTCAAGGGCTTCTGCATACGTATCAAGACGTTCGGTCTGACAATACGGTCCGTATGCTCCGCCGACTTCTGGACCTTCATCCCAGTCAAGGCCGAGCCAACGAAGTGCTCGAAGAATAATTTGCGTGTTTTCATCAGTTGAACGCGTGGGATCCGTATCTTCGATACGCAGTATGAATGATCCGCCGCATGAACGTGCATACGCCCAGTTATAAATTGCAGTGCGGGCACCTCCGATATGAAGGCGACCCGTTGGAGATGGGGCAAAACGTACGCGAACAGGCTGTTGGTCGGTTGTTATCATGAAACGATCCTTAGTTAGAGCGATGGTGAACAAACGAATGACATGTATCCGTTTTTCGTAATAGTCGAGCGGATATAGCACCAATGATACAGATCAAAAGGGTTATAGCCAACCATGTCAGGCCCATTCCCATCCAAAAATCAATTGGATACATACAGATAAGGAGAGAGTCTGCGTCAAATGTCCAGTTTCCTTGCGGAAACAGTAGATGATGAAACTGGGCAAAGAATCCATCGAAGTCGGCATAAGCCCAGATTCCAAGGATAATTAATACGCTGATTGTTGTGATTGAAGCTATGGTGAGT
>DIDE01000069.1:14372-18047 GCA_002417975.1 Eggerthellaceae bacterium UBA5808 | reverse complement strand
GAGTCGACTTTTCCTCATCGTTATGGGTTTGAGGTTGTCTTATGCTCAAATCATTTCTCCTTTGGATCGTTATCGTCCGACACAGCCTTTTTATACTCTTCTTTAAACGAGCTGAACATTCCCTTTGTTCGAGAAATCTGTCGGCCCGTCACATATGCGCCTTTATTGACGGCCTTGCCTGTTTTATGAGCAACATCTGCAACCTTCGGCTTCGCCTTAGCAACTACCTTCGTCGCCTTATCCTGAGCTACCGCTGCACCACGACCTGCTTTTTCGGCTAAGCCACCTTCGGGCGCTTGTTCGAGCACGGAATTAGCTACGAGGATTGCACCACGGATTGGCTCTTCGTCGTCTGTTATACGCGCACCAACAGGTGAAAGTTCCATGCCAACGCCCGTTTTGAACCCCACAATGTCAGCAACATCAATATCGAGCGTGCCCAATAGAGCCTTTGATGTAGCCCCTTTATTCGCACGGATAGATTTCACCGCGCCCGTATTCCGGTCGCAGACAACATCGCCAACGGTTCCACACTCCGAACCGCTTTTGGTTATGATGGGCAAACCTTCCCACATAACACAGGAATCCCAATCAATTCCCAACCTCTGAATGGCTCCTTTACTCCCCTGATCACCATCTTTATAAGGGAGCAAAATACGTCCATCATCCAGCGTGAAGCCGTCAAGAGCAACAAATAAATCTTTACGATGAAACATCAGAAGAAAGTCGGGACGATGTACAAGAAATCCGACACAACGCCGCTGCGTCGGGTGAAAGATAAAGTGACGTACCTTCCCGATCCGTCGCGTACCTTTTTTTCCACCTATAACACGCATGCCCGCATATTCATGAATGCTCATTGTAGAAGCCATGATCGTTCGTCCCTCATCTTTCCAAAAAGCAAACGTGCTCGGATTTACTCCGAGCACGTATCCGGTGCAACTTCACCTCATGCATTGGTGCACGGAGGTACTATTCAGCAGTTGAATTCTCTGGCATCGAAATATCAGGCTCAACAGGGATGCGCGTTGCAACGGCATCCTGAGATGACTCAGCATTTTTTGCAACCTGAGATGCAATACGCTGACGAGCAGCTTCGATCTTCTCGCGAAGCTCATCGTTTTTCTCCGTGAACACAGGTTTTACATTGTCACGTGTTGTCTCAAACTGAGTGCGCGCCGTGTTAAATGCCTGCTGTCCCTTTGCCGTAGCAGACTCATAAGCAGCCTGTCCCTTTGCAGAAACATTCTGATACGCCTGACGACCACATTCCTGCACTTGAGCACCGCGTTCACACGCATCGCCCCAAGCGGTATTCGCTTTATCGGCGAGCATGGCGCGAGATTCCTCACCCGTTCGTGGTGCATAGAGCAACGCGATTGCAGCGCCAATAGCGCCACCTGCAATAAATGCTCCGAATTTACCCATAACTGCCTCCTGTCGACCGCGTGAACGGTTTATCCCATCGCATTCGATTTCATAAACACTAACATACACATTATCGTGTCGCTGAAACCCATTATAAGCATAGCGAGACGATTCGATGAACAAAAGTTACAGAGTTGTGACCTTACATGCATATCGACACACAACCGAGCCTTCTCTATGCATATTGAGACACAAGATGGTCTAAAACTGACGAAAGCGAAAGACCCGATGCCTCGCATGCAGTTGGGAACAGTGAGTGCTCTGTCATACCAGGTGATACGTCAATTTCGAGTATTTGAGCCTGTGCACCATCCCATATAAGGTCAACACGTCCAAGATCATGTACACCATAGGCATGATATACCTCAAGTGCAGCTCGCTCGATTTCTGCACGAATTGCCTGTGCTTGTGCCTCATCAGGAGCAAGCGAGCCAAGACGAACAGGCGAAATATAAGCAACAGCACCGTCGGTTAAACGAGCTTCGGTCGTGAACAGACCAGATGTAGGTACGATCTCAACTGGCGGCAATACGTGTGCATCCCAGCCGCTGCCCAAGATCGATACGGCCAGTTCTGTTCCTTCGATCCATTGTTCGACAATGACTTCATCGTCATAAGTGAATGCATCAAGCAGAGCACGACCCATATCCTCAACATGCTCTACACGATGGACTCCCATTGCAGAACCGCCACATGCTGGTTTAACACACAGCGGATATCCACCAGGAATACGCTCAGCAAACAGCTCAATTGCTGTAGCAGCACCCATATCCTTGAACGCATCTCGTGCAAGGCAAATTCCCACTGGGCATGATGCCGTCAAATCTTGGTCATTCGCTGCTCGATATGATTGAAGTACCGCAGGTAACGTCGCTTTATTCCATGTATCGCGGCACGTAGATGCAGATGCTCCGACAAAAGGAATCTTTAAAAATTCAAGAAGACCCTGAATCGTGCCATCCTCGCCATGCTTACCATGGAGTGCAGAATAACATACTTGAGGACGTTCACTGCGCAACGTTGGAACCAAATCTTCCGTTGTGTCGAGTGGAACAACCTTATGACCAGCTTCTTCAAGCGCTTCACATACGCGCTTTCCGCTCGCAAGCGAAAACTTACGCTCAAACGAGTTACCTCCCATAAGCACTGCTACCTTCATAATGCTCCCGCCTCCAAAAATGCACGATAAAGTTCAAGACGGTCCTCGATAACCAACGCAAGACGACGGATCGCCTCTCGTATATGTTCGGGACTCTCATAGCAAAACGCCAGTCTCATGCTGTTCTTTCCACTGACACCATCAGGGAAGAACCCATCTCCTGGCGTATACGTTACCCCTGCCTCAAGAGCGACGGGCAACATCGAAGATGTATCCACGTAATCAGGAAGCGTCGCCCATACGAAGAAGCCTCCTTCGGGATGAGTCCATGACGCCTCCTTTGGGAAAAATTCATCGAGCGCAGCAAGCATCGCATCTCGACGTGAATGATACGTTTTTACAAACGTCTGCAGCGTCTTTTCCCACGGCGTATCAGTAAAGTAATGTTCAACAACAACCTGGTCAAACGAACTTCCGCACAAATCAGTACCCTGTTTTACCAGATTGATTTTGGAAAGTACACTCTTAGGCGCGGCAATCCAGCCTGTACGCAAACCTGGCGCAAAAATCTTTGAGATAGTTCCCAGATACAAAACATCATCCGACAACGCCTTAATAGGAATAACGTGTCCACCGTCATAGCGCAGACGCCCATAGGGATCGTCTTCGACGATCATAAAATCATATTCGTGAGAGAGTTCTATCAGGCGCTTTCTTCGCTCGAGGACCATCGTCACTCCACCAGGGTTCTGGAAGTTCGGAATGGTATACAGGAATTTTGCGCCGCCCTTACCTATGCGCTTGAGTTCTTCTTCAAGGAGGTCCATCCGCATACCTTTATCATCAAAAGGAATGGGATGAACATCAGGCTCGTATGCAGAAAAAGCCTGAAGAGCACCGAGATAGGTAGGACCCTCGGTCAAAATGATATCACCGGGGTTAATGAACGTCTTTGCGATAAGATCGAGCGCTTCTTGCGCACCAGTCGTAATAAGCACTTCGTCTGGTTTGCAACGCACCCCGATTTCACGCATCAGGGTGCAAAAGACCTCACGGGTCTCAAGCCGCCCATTGGTAGATCCATACTGCAAAGATGCAGCGCGCTGTTCTTCGTATGCAGCCCGTGACGCTTTCTCTACGGAAGCGGA
>DIDE01000069.1:0-14214 GCA_002417975.1 Eggerthellaceae bacterium UBA5808 | reverse complement strand
TCAAGATCATCGGTAAAAGATACCTCGATACGCGCGATCCCCCGATCGCGATCCGCCCATGTAGTCACACCTGTGAACAGTGCATTAGGATCGCTCGATCGTTCAATCATTAGATCGATTACCATATGCTCAAGTAAATGAGGAATAGATGTCTTTTCAATGACAGCGCCAAATGATGATCCGCAAGGGTTCACGCACGCATGGTCATCTATATGAGGACGCCATGCCCGTACCTTCTGCGCAATGTTTGCATCGGTCATACGCCGCTGAGGATCAGGAATACAGACAAAGCAAAAGACTCGATCACGCTGAACGATAATCTTTTTCACATGGAGCGGTTGCGATTGTGCCGAATCAGCAGCATCGGCACGATCATTGATCATGATGAACTTCCCTGATCAAGCACTTTACCTGCCGCATTTGCCGATACGGTTGTATTGTTTGTCAGCTTTTGCGGAAGCGCTGTCGTAGAATCAGAGATTTTCTTTAACAGCGTTTCGCCCGTTGATATATCCGCTGATCCATTGAGTAAAGGATCTTCTTGCAATCCCCAATCGACCAGCCAGCCTGCAGGTGCAGAATTCTCTCGTAAAACAATTGACGAACGGTCATTGCTAAAGTGATATGTTACCTGGCCCTTATACGTTGGCCCAAAGAAATAAGAGATAGTCTTTGCCGTCGTATCAATCGTATAGGTATAGGCAATTTCACTCGTAAGATGCATTTGCGATCCATCAATCACCATGGTCGTATTATCGCCGGTAACACTCCACTCACCTTGGATATCAGTTGCATCGTCATAGCGCAACCAACGATTCCAAGCGAACGCGCACCCCGCAATAAGCAGACATGCGCATGCGATCAGTATGCCAATGTGAACTTTACTATGAGTCTTTGGTTGCTTACGTTCTGGCTTTGATTCGGATTTTCGTTCTGCCTTACGCTCAGCCTTACGCTCGGCTTGTCGATTTCGCACAGACGACCCGTCCCGTACTGATGGGCGAGATCCACGTATGCGCTCTTCTGAATCCGAATGGCTGCGCTCGGCACTAGCCTCATTCCGAGCGTCAATTTCCTGGTGCGTCGTTTGGCGAGAATATCGATCAGACACAAGCCGCGACGCACTTCGCCGCATATCTTCTTTCTGCGACGAAGACATCGATTCTACCGAAGGCCTCTGCGATCGTCCTGAAACAGTTGGACGTGATGATCGTTTTGGATCTGTATACACTACTTCTGCGCCGTAATATACTCGACGCCACCCATATAAGGGACAAGAACGTTAGGAATCTTGATAGATCCGTCCTTCTGCTGCCAATTTTCCATAATTGCCGCCATTGTTCGGCCAACCGCCAAACCAGAGCCGTTGAGCGTGTGGACGTAACGCGTTCCCTTAAATGCTGAAGGATCGCGATAACGGATATTTGCACGACGAGCCTGGAAGTCTTCGCAGCAACTGCATGAGCTGATCTCTTTATAGTTGTCATAAGAAGGCAACCATACTTCGAGGTCATACGTCTTAGCTGCAGAAAAGCCAAGATCGCCCGTGCAAAGATTAACAACACGATATGGTAATCCAAGAGACTGAAGGATGAATTCTGCTTCTTCGGTCATTGATTCGAGCTCGTCGTAGCTTTCTTCTGGTTTTGCAAACTTAACCATTTCGACTTTGTCGAACTGATGCACGCGAATAAGACCGCGTGTATCACGACCAGCACTACCAGCTTCTTCTCTAAAGCAATCGGTATAGCCCGTATAGCGTAGAGGAAGATCGTCGCCTTCCAAAACGTCACCTGCATGAATGTTAGTCAAAGGAACTTCGGCCGTCGGAATAAGATAGAGGCTCTCATCCTTTGTTTTGAATGCGTCGTCCTCAAACTTTGGGAGTTGTCCAGTTCCGGTCATTGTTTCGCGATTGACCAGTACAGGGCACCACCATTCTTTGAATCCATGATCAGCATGCGTATCAACCATATAGTTGATAAGAGCACGCTCAAGACGTGCGCCAAGACCTCCGAGAAGCACAAAACGACTGCCTGAAAGCTTCGTTGCACGATCAGCATCAATTATGTCTAGATCAGCGCCAAGATCCCAATGCGCTTTAAAATCGAAATCAAACTCACGTGGAATACCCCAACGACGGACTTCGACATTCTCGGTGTCATCCAGACCAACAGGCGTATCCTCACGTGGCATATTTGGCAGGCACATCATCATATGATGTAATTCCTGTTCGGCACGCTCATGATCCTCGGATGCAACTTTGAGTTTGTCGTTAATCTCGCGTACATGAGCTTTTGCAGCTTCTGCCTCATCACGCTTACCGGCCTGCATCAAAGAACCGATCTGCTTTGACTGAGCATTTCGCTCAGCTTGCAAGGCTTCTTCGGTGTGTATGGCCGATCGCCGTGCCTCGTCCAGCTCATTAAAACGATCACGATCCCATGAATAATGACGATGTTCCATGGCGGTTGCGACCGCATCTTGATTATCGCGGACGAAACGGATGTCCAGCATGGCAGATCCTCCTGCATTGTCGGTTCTAATAGATACTTAAAAACTTGAATAACCACATCAAGCTTCATGTAGAAATAGTATACTCTACTGAATAGTTGTATGAACCGTCGGTGGAATAAAGTCCACTTGATGCGATGAAAAACCATGCAGGCTGGTACGAGGCGCAGCGGGCAACACATTTTATGCTTAACTAAGGTGCATTATATTGTTAGCACGACGGTATTTGTAAGGTTAACTAAACTGCAGCGTAGCTAGTACAACGCTATCTGCACGGTTAAGCCAAACAGCAACGCAACTAGGTGCAACGTTATCTGTACGGTTAAGCTAAACTGCAACGTAATTAGCACGACGGTATCCGTTTGTGAAACGTAGGGCGCACATAAAGCGCGGCAGCACAAGGACGAGAGGCTTACATGAACTTCGATGAACTCTATCATTTTTTATTCGAGACTTATGCAGGCATAGGCACGCTGTTTGCAGTCACTGTTGTCGTCTGTCTTATTGCGTGCGTCATCATGGAACGTCGCACACGCAAAGTTTTTAAAAATCACGAGAAGAGCGATGACGACTGGACATTCTTCGACGATGATGATGATGATGATAGCGACAGCGAAGATGATCAAACGCAATCCACTAAAAAGGAGCACTAGATACCATGTCAAACGCACTTTACACTCGCAAGGGATCCTATATTCCCCGCGTAGCCGCCGTGCATGATCTCTGCGGTTACGGAAAATGTTCACTCGGTGTAGCAATCCCTGTACTTTCGGCAGCAGGTTGCGATGTTTGCCCTGTTCCAACGGGTCTTTTTAGTAGTCACACCGCTTTCCCAACATGGTATATGCACGATACGACTGATATGCTTTCCGATTATCTTGATGCTTGGAAAAAGGTTAGTATCGATCTTGACGCCGTCTATTCGGGATTTCTCGGTGCCCCTGAGCAAGTTGACCGTATTCGCGAGATTTACCAAACGTATCCAAACGTTCTGCGCGTCGTTGATCCTGTTATGGCAGACCACGGCAAGGTATACCCCACCTATACGCCAGAACTTTGTCACGCAATGAGCGAGCTAGCTGCAAGCGCTGACATACTTACGCCAAACTTAACCGAGGCTTCGATCATCCTTGGCATCGATTGGCCCGGACAAGACATTAACGATGATACTGTTCATCGCATGATTGACGGACTGCGTGAACAAGGCGCAAAGAACGTCATTCTTAAGGGCATTGACCACAATGATGGAAAGATTCATAACTTTATTTCTGGTGAATCATGCGACTTTGCCGAAACGACAAACGAATTGCTCCCCTACATGCTTCACGGTACAGGCGATCTTTTCTGCTCTTGTCTACTTGCTGCCATTATGGCTGGTCAGTCTTTGCTTGACGCAACGACGTTTGCTGGCGATTTTGTTGTTGACGCGATGAAGGTCACCGCGCAACAGCCCGACTACCAAAATCGTGGCGTCAGCTTTGAGCCACTGCTCGGTCGCATTGCAGCACTTTTGCAATAACGTTACATGCACCAACCGCACCGCAGCATCACACAGTATGCGGCCGTCGCATGTACCGCTGCATGTACTGCGGGTAACAGCACCGGCACACTTTGTAGCAGCATGTGGGCACCCGCACCGCAGCACTTTTGTAGCACTTTTGTAGTAGTGCAACGTCAAAAGACGTTGCACTACTTTTTTACTTTTGAAGCAACACGGAATATGTCACGCAAAGCGCACCACATGCGTGATGCATATATGCAGAAAACGATTAAGTCATAGCCGATATGCAATGTTCCCTACTTGCGTGACGGATATGCCATATCCACTGCATTTCTCCGATGATCAAGTGGCGCATTCTCCACTATCGCGGCAAAACGACTCTTACTAGTAACTGATATGTCTCTAGTAACTGATATGTCTCAATTGCAACGGAATGTATCGACGTCATAACAGGCATGCTCCCTGCGTAACCGCGAATAAAGTTGTTGCGCACAAAATCAGTAGCGACATCGCAACAGGCATGCTGTTTGCGTGACGAATGTGCGGCACGATGGCAAGCAGAGGCCGAAACGCGAGATTTTTTCACCCACATGGTATCGGACATTTTCCGAACCCTATAGGTCGCGCTTTTCATCAGGTGTTATGGAGACGTTTTACCTATTGTATTAGACCACAAAACACGAATCGGCCTTTGCTCGCCAGCGCTTCATTCAAGGCGCTACATTTAAGTTACGTATACGTCTCAACAGCATGTTTCTTGGTCAGAATGTATTCGAAGATGCTGCATCATGGATACGTATACGTCTCAACAGCATGTTTCTTGGTCAGAATGTATTCGAAGATGCTGCATCATGGATACGTATACGTCTCAGCGGTATGTTCCTTCGTGCACCTACATCCAAAGATGCCACACTGACATCTCTTATACGTTTCAACGGCATGCTTCTCTACCGAACCGTATTCAATCCGCTACATTGAGATCGCCTATATGTCTCAACGGCATATCTCTCCACTAAGCTGCATTCAAAGGTGATGTATCCCCAATGAAGGCTTCTGAAATTCTTCGGTCCAATCCTCCCGATGATCGCACTGTCATACATACGAAGCATACTCGTCAAATTGCCGATCATCTGCATAGAATATATAAACTAAATCCGGAAGGGCCCCTAAGCCGAATCAGAAAAAGCTACCGAAGGAGTGGTCGGAGAAGTTATAGTAATCATTAAAATAGAGAGACCGGCTGGTACAAGATGAGAGGCTCCTATGTTCTACCTTACGCGCTCGGTAAGTAGCTAGGAACAGATGGGTTAAGCAAAATGTGACGTATAGCGATCGTCGGTCATATTAATCACTGGCCTGAGGAGACAAGCCGATGCAAAACGAGTTCTACGCTACCTTATGAGCTTCTTTGTCATCTGCAGTTTGAACGGGTTGGCAGTAATGTTGCGAACTCTACGCTACCTTATGAGTTTCTTTGTCATCGTGCGCTAGCTCGGTTCCTGGTTCGACAGCGAACGAAAGCGCAACCATGACAACGATCGGGACAATTGTTTGAATTAGACGGCTCGTGTCTATCATCGTCGACGTCATTGAACTCATAATCCATGTCTGTGCACTAAGCAATGCAATAAGCGTAACTCCGCCTACGCATACTCCTATAAGACCAGAACGACGTTTTCCTCTTTGGCAGAACAGCCCCGTCAATGCGGCAGCAATTACCCAGCTTATAACCGTCCACCATGTTGCCGGAGTCCCCAACAGCGCAAGGAACCGATCCTGATAGGACGTATTCATATGCTGCCAATAGGTGAACATGTTCCAATCGATCAATGACATAGAACCAAAAGCAGCAAGTATCAGCGCAAGCACTCCAGCAAAGCAGGCAGTCGCTGCCGCTTTACGCGCGCTTAAAAAGTAGCCGCACAACAAAGGCGACATCTGAGCGCCACCAATAGCGCCCAACAATACGGGAGATGCAGCAACATCTACGTTTACCGCACTCACGCGACCGACCTTAACCCACCATGTAACAGCCGCAATTGCAAGAACAGCACATGGGATCCATGCAGCATGTATAGCAAGTGCTAAGCATAACAGCGCGATAGCTGCTAAAAATCCTATCGACGGGAGCGCTGCGGCAACAGCAATAACCGCAACAAGAGCAGCTGCAAAAAGCGGCGACCCTACGTCTATCATTCCAGTAGCGTTGGAAAGCGCAACAAATCCTAGCATCCCGCAATTAACGGCATTCCATACACGAAAGACCCATCCTTTAAGGTAGATACTAGACGGGAAAGAAAAGGAACGTCGCGGAGCATGCTGATTAGAGGGTTCGGGCACTTCATCATCAGTGCCGATAAGCTCAGCGAGTTGTCTGCGCCCTTCGGCGGGATCACCTAGATAAGGCAGTAGTTCCTCGGAGAAATCGCGCACGGTATCATAGCGTTCTTCTCTATCGGGATCGAGCGCATAAAACAACACATCGTCGGCGTTAGCATCAAGCCCTTCCATGCACAGCGACGGAAGCACAATTTCGGCATCATCTATAGCCGCTTCGGCTCGTGGAAGATCCGGCGCGAAAAAGGGATTATCTCCCGAAATCATTTCGTAGGTCATCGAGGCGAGTGCCCATTCATCACAACGGCCATCAAGCGGCTGCATACGCATCTGTTCAGGTGGCATATAACCGATCGTTCCTCCACCTGCATGTCCAAATCCTGCCCTGCCCGACAAACGAGAAAGACCAAAATCAGAAACTTTTACCACGCCTTGGTGATTAATCAGAATATTATCGGGTTTGATATCAAGATGAAGAACACGATTTTCATGAGCAACATCAAGTGCATGAGCAACGCCTTCAAAAATCGCCGCGATCATATCGAGCGATAAATCTCTACGATGCGTCCGCAGTAATTCTCCTAATGTCATCCCATCAACGTATTCCATGATGAGATACGCCATTGCATTGCGCACTTCAAAATCAAGAACACCGACAATATTCGTGTCATTAAGCATCGCAGCAGTACGAGCTTCATCAAGCCCTGGAGTAGTCGCCGCATCGTAAGCAACTTGATCTACACCTTGTTCTTGCTGTTCGTAGCCACTATGCAAGGGATCATACTGACCATATTCAGTCTCAGAAAACGGCTGATGATTAGACGATTGCGCATATGACTGGGAAGATTCAGAAAGCGGCAAGCACTTAATTGCAACCCGCCGTTGGATCCGCGTATCCCATGCAAGCTGGACCGTTCCAAAAGACCCTGCACCAATTTCAGAAAGAGGGCGATAGCGGTCGAGTAGTAATTCTTCTTGCACGCCGTCCATCCCCTTTACTGCGTAGCCCTGAGCAGGACACGTCTCGGTTCGTCTACATGTATTACGCTCTATTATACCGACTGGATTCATAGGAGAAACGACGATCGATAAGGATCACCGAAAAGCATACTAGCGCAGTAAAAGCTACACACAAAACCTTATGCAAATATGCTGGTAGCAACCCCTGTCAGGGACAGTATGGGCAAAAATCAAAGCCTCTTAATAAAAGGGCTACATTTTTCTTCTGATTTTCTTCTCTTACTACGTTAGGGAAGCAGGTACCAAGTAAACATTGCTCTTGACCTGCATAAATTGATTGGTGCGGGTGAAAGGACTTGAACCTTCATGAGATTGCTCTCATACGGACCTGAACCGTACGCGTCTGCCAATTCCGCCACACCCGCATATATCTTCCGCTCTTCGACCTCGGCCGAAAGCATAGAAGATGATACAAGACTTACCCATCCGATGCAAGATTAGATTTAATCTTTACCACCCGATAGGGGAATACCACACCCGTATCACATTGTCATGCTGACGTATACTATAAGGCTATCGGACGAAAGAGGCGCATTTCCTATAATGACCACACGACAGAGCAGATCAAACGCACAAACAGGCATGCCACATCCGATGGTTCATCGGCTCCGCGTTATTACAAGAACGACGATATTGATTCTATTTCTTATCGACTGCATCCGTCTGCTCGTGCTTTACATGTGGGCAGCTAATCAAATAGGAATCAACTTTGGCAGACCTCAGTTGACCGCAGGGTTATCTCCCCTCGGAGGATTATTTGATGTAGGTGTACTTCTAAAAACCGGCCGTGTTGACCCAGGTTTACCTGCTTCAATGATCATCATTCTACTTGGATTTACACTCTCGCTTTGCACAAAACGCTCGTTTTGCAGCTGGATTTGCCCCGTTTCGACGGTGCTTGATGGTCTTGGACATCTTGGACGTCATATATTCCCCGGCATCCATGTTTCGCCACGAGTCGACCGTATACTTCACGCACCTGCAACTGTTATTGGCTGTCTTATCGTCGGCGTAACGCTGTTTGTTATACCTGCAGCTGTCATCATCGCTCAATGGAGCGCACCTTACTGGCTCTTCTCTGACCTGTCAGTACTATTCTTGTTCGTTCAACCAAGCCCTTTAATTATTGTTGGCATCGTCGTTATTGCTTTAAGTCTTTGGCTTGGCCGTAACGTCTGGTGCAGCTATCTTTGTCTACTTGGAGCATTTTATGGCCTTGTTTCAAAAGCCTCTCCTCTAGCAATCACGCGTAATGCAGAGCAGTGCATCTCATGCGGAGCCTGTTCATCTGTATGTCCAGCTCATATCGATGTCGCAGCATCAACAAAACCTCTACGATCAATGAGCTGCACCTGCTGTATGGAATGTATTGCGGCATGCCCAAAAGATGATGCGCTTAGTCCACAGCTTTTTGGGCGCACTCACGTTGCTCCACTCGTTGTGGCGTTCATCATAGGTAGTATTTGGTTCATCATTTGGATGCTCGCACTTATAACGGGAACTTGGTATGGCCAAATTGACCCTGCTACACTTTCGCAGGCGCTTACATCGTTTGCATCAGCAACATAGGCAAGAGCCACGAGGAACAAATCCCCGTGGCTCTTTATACAATTTATGCAACGTACGAGTACGCATAACATCGTCTAGAAAATGGACGTATATCAGCCGAATAACAGCCTTTACACAGCAAGCGTCTTGTCGATGCCACCGATATACATCGTGTGGTAATCCTTATCGGCATACCAACGCGCGTCAGCCTGAGGATCAACAAACTGCTCAGGTGGCATATATCCTGCATAAAGTTTATGGCAGACCATTGCAAGCGATGCTTCTTTGAATACAGGCGTTCCGTCAACAAATTCAACAGTTAATCCCGCTTGCTTGATTTTATCAACATCACGGCCAGACACCGTGCCGCACAGATTCAGTGCATCGCGCCACGATTCATCAAAGAACGATACCGAAAACGTCGGATTCGCGTCGACAAATTCCTTGGTATAACGCGACTGACGGATATAGCAGGTGATCGCATCATGCCCCCACCATTCGCCCATTGCGCCCCAGCTGGCAGTCATCGTATTAACATGTCCTTCGGTTCCTGCGGTAATAAGCATCCACTCGCGTGCAACCTTGGAAAACGGATTAAACATTAAATCTCGGGTATCAACCTCATGCAATGCCATACTATATATCCTTTCATCGATGCTTTATGTATAACAATTCAGCTCAAATTCAAGTTCATTTGTGATGCATCACTACTATTTATAGCATTTATAGCCCATCTAACCATTCCTTTCATGACATTTAGGTAAAAGATTGCCTTATCTCTCCGTTTTGTGGCAAGATGAAAACCAAAGATCAAAACGTTACGCGGGCATTTTCTTAAGGAGCGATATGGGCTTTTTCTCGCGATTCGAAGGACATATGGAAGACGGACTTGAGGGCGCAGCGGACAAAATGTTCGATGCACCAATCTCGCCTGTCCAGATTTCAAAAAAGGCCGAAAAGGCCATGCGCCGCGAAAAGATGGTCGGAGCTGGTAAGCAGTATGCACCAACGCTGTATACCGTTCTCGTCAATCCCGAGGATGATCAGCGCCTATTTGGCTACTACCCCACGCTTGCTGGCGAAACTGAAACGTATTTAAGCGCAAAAGCTGCAGATGACGGGCTCCTTATGGACGGACAGCCACTCGTTCGGTTTATCGTTGACGATAGTCTTAAACATGGTAAGTTCGATGTCGTTGCAGAACTCGTATCTGCGCCTATTATTGGTCAGCTGCGAGACGAAGAGATGAATCGTTATGGTCTCTCAACGCCTAAGCAACAGCAACGTCCACGCTATAATCAGCAGGGATATCAACCTCAGCGCGCTGCTGCTCCGCGTCAAGCTCCTCGTCAGCAACAGGGATATCAACCCCAGCAGGCACCGGCACAACAACAAAGATACCAGCAAGCTCCCGCCAATGTGGCACCTGCTCCTCAGCCTTATCAGCAAGAACGCGCTGTGCCAAGCAGAATGCCTCAGCAAAATGTTGAAGGCGCACCAGTTGCTGTACCGCAACAACCTGCCGTCGCTATGCCTTCACAGGCTCCTTCCCCTAATCGCTTTGACGCGCGAGGAGCAAATGCCCGCAACGATAGCGATCTTGCAGGCCTTTATATCGATAACTACGACCCTCGTTTAAACGATGACGAGCCAAAAGCTTCAGCGCCGCATAGCGCGGGTACGCCGAATGATTTCTCGCAAATTCCGCAGGTTAATGCAAAAACAACGGTATTTGCTGGATCTTCAATTCCAAATCCCGCTGCAGCTCCTATGCAGCAAATGGTGCACGCACGCCTTGTTGATGCAATCTCTAATCGTTCATACGATTTAGCATCAGATCGCATTGTTCTAGGACGAAGCAGCACATGCGATATCGCGCTCGACGATATCAATGCAAGCCGATCCCATGCAGAAATCGGACAGGATCCTCAGGGAGCCTGGTATATCAAAGATCTCGGTTCAACCAACGGTACGCTCGTTAACGGAAATCGCATTTCTTCTCAAACACTCAATGAGGGTGACTGCATCTCTATCGGCATGACCGACCTCATCTTCACGTTGGAATAACGCCATGCGGCACATTACACATCGTATCGTTCGATTAACACGACGTAATAATGTGCCGTTTCTTTATATCGGTAAACAAAGGAAGATCTCTTGATTAATGTCACTTTACTCATAGCACGCCTCCTGTTTGTTGCGCTGCTCTACCTTTTTCTTTTTGCGCTTATGAAAACAGGCATTGGGCTCGTGCGAGGACAGCGCAAGAAGGAAAAGTCCTGGACCATTGCTGTCGAAAAAGGGCCAAAGGAGTTGCGTGGTGTCCAGATCGCCGTGCACGGTCCGGTCATTGTCGGCCGCAACCCTGGAGCCGATATCGTCATCGGAGCGGGCTACGTTTCGGGACGCCATGCACGATTCAGCCTGATGGGGCAAAACCTTTTCGTCGAAGATTTAGGATCCACCAACGGAACTGCCGTCAACGGACGTGCAATTAGCGAACCGACAGCTCTTCGTAACAAAGACGTCGTCACCATTGGCGATGTCGCAATTCGAGTGAGGTTTGCATAATGGCCGGACGAACGAGAGGATCTTCTTCACGGAAAACAGGCAATCCCGTATTCGGAAGCCGTACTGACATCGGATGTATGCGTGAGCACAACGAAGATAGCCTCGTTGTCGCACCACCTCTTTATGCTGTTGCCGATGGCATGGGAGGGCACGCTGCAGGCGAAGTTGCTTCTGAGATTGCCGTGCGCACACTTGCACGACTTACTCCACAAGGACCTGATACCGAAGCGCTCAGCAAGGCAGTAATCGCTGCAAACTATGCCGTTATAGACGCCGCTCAAGAAAAAGGACGCGCAGGCATGGGCACTACAATGACTGCCGCCATTCTAGAAAAAGAACGTCTTGCTATCGCACAAGTAGGCGATAGTCGCGCATATCTCGTCCATGATGGACGTATGCAGCAGCTTACCCGTGATCACAGCCTTATGGCCGACATGATCGAAGCAGGACAGCTTACCGAGGAAGAAGCACGCGTCCATCCGCAACGATCAGTCATCACCCGAGCACTCGGAAGCGATCCAAACATGCAGCCCGATCTGTATGAGCTTAATGTTGCCGCAGGAGATCGTTTACTCATCTGTTCAGACGGCTTAACTTCTATGGTAGAAGATCGGGATATCGAAGCTACGCTCAAGCGGACACGTGACCCTCAGCGCTGTGCAAGCGTGCTTGTCAATGACGCAATTGCCGCAGGTGGACACGATAATATTACGGTTATCGTCGTAGACATCACTGGCAATGCCGCAGCAGCACGTCGCAAAACGCGTCGCAAGAGTCGCGTATTCGCTGTTCTTATTGTTCTACTCTTGCTCGCAACCATTGTAGGCGTATGTTATGGCAGCTATGCCTATACGCAAACAACGGCATATCTCACTGCTCAAGATGGCAAAGTATGTGTCTACAAGGGTGTACCCGACTCTATATTTGGGATGAGTCTCTCATCACTCGATAGCGAAACCGATGTCAACACTAACGAGTTGCAGCCTGGAACCGCATCTCGCCTCGATTCTGGCGTTATCCGTGTTGACAGCCTTGATGCAGCGTATGACCTTGTTGATGAATACCGCACAGAAATATCTGACAGCAAGCAAACTTCAAATTCCAATCAGCAGCAGAATTCTGATGCAACGAGCACCAATAATAGTTCTACCAATGGATCGACTTCTAATGGGTCCTCGACAAATTCGACGTCAACCTCGAATGGGACATCGACGTCAACAACGTCGACTTCTAATGGAACAACGACGTCAACTACCTCTGCGACAGGAGGTAACCGCGCATGAGCCGTCGCAATCTTGAACTTTTGCTGCTTCTTATAGCAGCCCCAATCGTTATTCTTTTATATGCCATGATTGTTATAAATCAGGGTAAGCAACTTGATGTCAGCACGCTCGGTGTACCTTTAGGCATATTTGCCGCATTTGCCGTTGCTCACCTTGCCGTACGCAAGTGGACGCCAAACGCCGACCCTGCCATTTTGCCTATCGCGTTTGCTTTATCGGGTATTGGCATTGCGTTTATTACGCGTCTAGCTCCCGACACTGCAGTCAAGCAGGTCATATGGCTCTTTATAGGCATCGTCTGCATGATCGCGGTCATTGTATTCCTTAAAAATATCGACCGTATTGCAAATTATAAATACACGCTAATGCTTATCGGCTTTCTGCTGCTTCTTTCACCTATGATTCCTGGCCTTGGCAAAGAAATTAACGGCAGCCGTATTTGGATTGGACTTGGTAGTTTTACCTTCCAACCAGGAGAAATTGCTAAGCTCTTTATCGTTCTCTTTCTTGCTGGCTATCTTGCTGCAAACCGAGAAATGCTTTCGGTGTTCACGTGGCGTGTTGGACCTTTTCACCTTCCCGACTTTAGAACATTGCTCCCTATGCTTCTTATGTGGGGTCTCTCTCTGATTATCGTCGTCTTCGAAAAGGACCTCGGCAGCGCACTCGTTGTATTCTTTGTATTTATTGCAATGCTCTATGCAGCAAGCGGCAAAAAATCATTTGTGATTGTCGGCCTTGCGCTAGCGGCTGTCGGCGCTGTTGCAATGTGGTCTATTTTCAGTCATGTTCAAATTCGTGTGTCAACCTGGCTTGATCCGTTTTCTGATGCCAATGGCATTGGCTATCAGCTCTGCCAGGCTATTTATTCGATGGCAGATGGCGGACTATTCGGCGTAGGTATTGGCAACGGACTCTGTGACCAAATTCCTGTTGTCGAAAGCGACTATATTTTTGCAGCAATTGCCGAAGAGTCAGGTTTGCTAGGTGCGGCTGGACTTTTACTCCTCTATTTATGCTTTGCTATACGCGGCATCGTTACTGCCGCTCGTGCAAAGAGCGATGTCTCTTCATTCATCGCAACTGGCCTTACAACTTCACTCGTTCTGCAAGCGTTCATCATCGTCGGCGGCGTCACACGTCTCATTCCTCTAACAGGATTGACGCTCCCCTTTGTCAGCGCAGGTTGAGCTCCGCTCCTTGCAAGTTTCATTACAGTAGGATTTCTCCCCAATTGCGGTGATGAATGTACCTGCGTTAGCTCCGACGTTACCATGGGCGCCTCACCAACTACACGTATCAACGGTGTATGGGGTCGCGTTGCGCTCCGCAAACGGCTCACGGGACACATGATTATCTTCGCTCCCCTCTTTGCAGCACTCGTTGCCAACCTAACCATGCACATGCTGGACAAATCTGATCAGTACCAGAACCTGTCGA
>DIDE01000094.1 GCA_002417975.1 Eggerthellaceae bacterium UBA5808 | reverse complement strand
ATAATGCACGCCATTTCACGCGTGTTGTCATACATCAGATGGATATCCATCATATAGAACAGTTGAATGACGTCTTCGATATCATCGATAATGTCGTCAAGATACTGCGATAGATTCAGAATGTCATCACGTTCAATCGGCGTAATGAAATCAACCGCAATCGCCATATACGTCTCATGATTAATCTCGTCGCCCTGATGCTCAACCTCATGTGCGGGCGGAATCGAATCCATAACAGCTTCGGCTGTTGTAAACGTATCGATCGTCTCGATAAGTAAGTCGGCTTCCTTCTCGGCAAGTTCGGCTTGCTTCTCGAACGCCTTAAAATAATCGTACCGTGTCTTACGCGACATCTCGGCTCCTTACAGAAACATCAAAAATAGCAGTGCAAAACCATACCCCATGAGGCCACATCCCGGAAAGGTGAGCACCCATGTTTTAATCATATCGACAGCAACACTCCATTTGACAGCAGAACGGCACTTCGCTCGTCCGACGCCCATAATGGCAGTCGTCTTCGTGTGCGTCGTCGACACAGGAAGACCACCAAAGGTGGAAAAAAGCAGGCAAATCGTTGCCGCAAGACTTGCTGCAAATCCTTGATATTTTTCGAGATGAACCATGTCCATTCCGACACTTTTAATGATACGCTTACCGCCCACTGCCGTGCCTGTGCCCATATTGATTGCGCAAAAGACCATAAGCCATATCGGAAGCACCATCTGATCCACTCCGTCAACACCCATGGCAAGCGTAACCGCAAGCATGAAAATACTCATAAATTTCTGGCCATCTTGAGCACCATGCATAAACGCTACACCAGCACCTGCCGCAATCTGAAGCCACCTAAACACATGGTCTGATTTTTGACGATCGACATTAACACATGTTCGCATCAGAATTTTCGAAAAAAGCCAGCCCAAGCCAAAGCCCATACCTGTCGAGAGGACAATGCCGTAAATGACCTTCATCCACTCGCTCCAGTTAACACCGCCTAGGCCACCTTGCAAAGCAATTGCCGCACCCGTTAAACCTGCGATGAGTGAATGAGATTGACTTGTAGGAATGCCAAAATACCACGCCGTCACGCCCCACACAATGATTGCAACCATTGCAGCAAGCAACGCGATAAGCGCCGAATGACTATCGCCGCCAAAATCAACCATATGATAGATAGTTTCGGCAACAGCCGATGACACAAGCGTAATAACAAGCAGACCAAGAAAATTGCAAATAGCGGCCATGACTATCGCAAGCGATGGCTTCATACAACGAGTTCCAACAACCGTTGCGATCGCGTTAGGCGCATCAGTCGCGCCATTAACGACAATAACTCCTATATTAAGAATCGTTACTGCAACTAAAACCGGGTTAGACATCAGCTCGGTTAGAAACAAACCGAAATCGATAGACACGTATCGCCTTTCAAGTGAATGTCAGCGTCAAATGCTTATTATACGTCATATCCATCTGCCACCGCAGATCGGAAATCGGCTTTTTCATGGGACAACGCCCCACTTATGGACAAATGTCGTCGCTTTTTTGGGAACGCGATTTTCACTCTATTAATACGCTACTTTCTGGCAACGTAATTATGACGAAACTTGGCCAACTATTGAAGCAGCTAGCGATCATCTAATACAAAGAGCATCAACATTTATTCGCAGAAACTCTCATTTCGACGCAAGAACGACCAACACGTCACTGTTTCAAAGATACGCCGTTCCGCAAGTGCAAAACCGCTGTATGATAGCGAATAGGGATTATGCGCACATTCATACACATCATGAAGAGTCGTTCTCATCAAGATGTCACGAAAAGCAGCCCATCGCGCATCATTCGATAGAAAGGGATTTTTCATGGGAGACCAAAGCAACGAGCAAACTGCATCGCTATCCGATTCTCAGAATTCCGCGGAATCGATGTCTGAAAGCGCTCTACAAGAGCACCTCGAACGACGCCAAAAGCATCAGACAACAGCGCGTAAAATAACGGGCTGGACGCGCTTTATTGCAGGATTGCCTGCCGTTGGATTATTTTTGAGCGCAATCGTCATGGCAGTCGTAACGTTTTTGAATATGATCGAAAAAACCTTCGAATTCATTATCGAAGCAGGATCGCCTTTGACTTTAGCTACCGAATATATCGAATATGCCGATATATTCCTCTTGGCCGTCGTGCTCTACATCATGGCACTCGGTCTATTTACTCTCTTTGTAACCGACAAAATACCTCTGCCTGGCTGGCTTAAGTTCAACGACTTCGATGATTTAAAAGAACGCCTCGTCAGCGTTATCTGTGTAATGCTCGGTGTATCCTTCCTTGGCTCTGTTATGCAAGGCGCATCCGGCATTGATCTACTTTGGCTCAGTATTGCCACCGCTGTCGTCGTTCTTGCAATGACCATCTTTGTGAAATTCGTCATTAAAGATTAAGCTAATCAGATCAGCCAGGCTAATTAAGTCAGCTAGATCCGCTGAAACGGTTTTTTGAAACATCGGGATAGTTGTTCGAATACATTCAGCTAACCAAACATACTAAGCAAGCAGTTGTTATAGCGCCCCACATCATATACTGATGCGGGGCGCTAACATATATACCATTCAGAGAATGCATCACACCATCATTAGTGCGGGAGTACGCGTCCCTTTTCCTCACCTATTGTCGTAGAGGCTCCATGACCAGGCAATACCCGTGTATCTCGAGGCAGTCGCGATAAACGACGCAACGAACGCTGCATAGCCGATTGATCGCCACCAGCAAGATCGGTACGCCCATACGCCCCGCAAAACAACGTGTCTCCAGAGAACATCAACGTATGGGGTATCGAATCGGATGCATCAAGGATATAGCACATGCCACCTTCGGTATGACCAGGAGTGAGCATTGTCCGTATTGTTAACGTGCCAATCTTGATCTGATCTCCATCAGAAAGGGGCTTATCAACAGTGCATGCAGGCGCTTCTTCGCCCATAAGCCCACGTCGCGGGCATTCAATGCGATCAGCATCAATACGTGATGAATATACAGGCGCATGAGTTGCGTCCCTTAATTGCGCAAGAACACCCACATGATCGAAATGCCCATGGGTCACCAAAATTGCAGATACGCTCCGATTACCAACGAGTTCAAGTATAGTTTCTACATCATCCGATGGATCGACAATGATTGCTCCCCCAGATCCATCGTCCATGCAATATACGTTATTGTCTAAACGACCTACAACAAAACACGAAACATCAAGAACCCCATCATGCCAATGCTTTAGTGGACGCCCCGTTTTTGTGCGTGTCTCCTGTGTGTCGGTTTCCCTATTCACAAGTTCCTCCTCTACGACATTTGGCCACCTGTTCTACGAGGTGGACCCTCTATAAGTGCTATTGGTTTATATATTTAAACCTATCGAAGGTTAATGTCTTTTAGCCCGCAAAGCACTACATGCTCGCTCGTAGCCTAGTATTGTTTTCAGCTACCGAGTATATCATATAGACTATTTGTTACCGCTTCTTTTTCGCATCACTTGGCATCATTCGGTGCGCCTCAAAAATGCCATCGACACCTTTCAGATTATCCGTAATCTTTTGGATTGCTGATACATCGCTTACCTGGAACAAAAAGCGCATTTCAACCATCGAATCACGATGAGAAATCGTTGATGACGACAGCACATTCGCCCCAGCTTCCGATAAAACAATCGCTACATCGCGCAAGAGATTCAATCGGTCGAGCGCCTCAATATGCACCTCGACTTTATATGAAGTTTCGTGACTACGTGTTGCGTCTTCCCATGAGACATCGATAATACGCTCAGGATGTTCCATAAGCTTTCGTGCATTGGGACAATCGGCTCTATGCACCGACACACCACGTCCACGCGTTACGAAACCAACAATCTCATCTCCGGGAACAGGATTGCAACACCGAGACAAACGCACCAGGACATCGTCGATTCCCTTAACCACAACGCCACTATCCGTGTGTGTCTCATGATGTTTAGGACGTTGTACCGATGTGATCATCGGCGGTCGTTTACCCGTCGACATATCATGTTCAACAAGCGCTGTTGGATTCTCAGCAGCAGCCCCCCGGTCAACAAGGACCTTAAGCATACGGTTGGTAATATGCTGAGCGCTCTCTTTATCTGCACCAATGTTGACCAGCAAGTCATCAGGGTCCTTAAACCCTAGATGCTCCGACACGGCCTTAAGTGCACGCATACTCTGCGCGCTCGATAGCCCCATATCATGCTTGCGCATTTCACTCGAAAGCTTATCGCGCCCAGACTGAAGATCGTCACTACGCGAGATGCGACTAAAATACGAACGTATCTTGCTCCGCGCGCGCGGCGTCTTTACCATTCCGATCCAATCGCGCGATGGAATAGCGCTTTTTTGTGTCAGGATCTCTACGCGATCCCCCATTTGCAACTCATAAGAAAGTGGAACAATCGATCCATTAACTTTAGCGCCAACACAGTGATTGCCAACTTCGGTATGAATCGCATAAGCAAAATCAACAGGCGTCGACCCTACACGCAGACTAAGCACTTTCCCATTAGGGGTAAAGACGAAAACTTCGCTCGGTGCCAAATCAATCTTAAGCGATTTAAGAAACTCTCTTGAATCTTGTGTTTCGTCTTGCCAGTCAATCATCTGGCGCAACCAAGCAAGTTGGCGGTCAAATGCTGCATCGACCTTGGCATTCTTTTCTTTATAGCGCCAATGAGCCGCAACACCATATTCACTCATACGGTGCATTTCTTCGGTACGTATTTGGACCTCAAGCGGACGCCCTGCAGGCCCGATAACCGTTGTATGCAAACTCTGATACATATTAAATTTAGGCATCGCAATATAGTCTTTAAAACGCCCAGGCATTGGGTGCCACAACGTATGAACCGCGCCCAACGCTGAATAACAGTCTTTAACGGTATCGACGATAATACGTACTGCGATCAGATCGTATATCTCAGAAAAATCTTTCCCGCGTTTCGTCATTTTCTGATAGATCGAGTACAAGTGTTTTGGTCGGCCCATGACCTGCGCTTGTATACCTACACGATCCATCTCGCCACGCAATATATCAATGACGCGCGAAAGATATTCCTCGCGTTCATGCCTACTTTCGGCAACCATGCGAGAAACTTGTTTAAATTTATTGGGTTCTAGATAGAAAAACGAAAGATCCTCAAGCTCCCATTTAACCGAGCTTATGCCCAGGCGATGCGCAATTGGAGCATAGATTTCGAGTGTCTCATGCGCCTTAAATATACGGCGATCCTCACGCAATGCCGAAAGCGTTCGCATGTTATGAAGACGATCAGCAAGCTTGATCACAATTACGCGAATATCTTTATTCATTGCAACAAACATCTTACGAATAGTTTGTGCCTGTTCATCAGAGAGACTCTCGACTTCAATACGCGTAATCTTAGTAACGCCATCAACAAGCTGCGCAACGGAATCGTTAAATGCTGCAGAAACCTGATCAAGCGTTACGGTAGAATCCTCGACGGTATCGTGAAGTAGCCCCGCGCACAATGCCTCAATATCCATGCGCAAATCAGCAAGAATAATTGCAACCTCGACAGGGTGAATAATAAATGGTTCCCCGCTCTTGCGACATTGACCCTCATGAGCGTCACGGGCAAATTCAAATGCCTTGCGAAGCGTATCAAGATCTTCAGGAGCAAGATACGAAGCTGCCATTTTTTGAAGGTCGCTAAAGCGTTCTTCTGGCGTCTCATCATTTGCGACACGCGCAGGATCTGCATGATCGCCAAGCATAAAACTCATCTCAGCAGCGTAAGGACGCCCAATCAATCGATCAGAGTCATCAGAATAGCGTTTAAACTGTGCCGTATCCGAATTCGAGGCAGACGTATTCAAACTCGATGTATGCGCACCTGAGCTCGGCGCAGACGAACTATCAGAATGCGCTTCATTTGAATGCTCATCAGAAACCGTAGAATGACCTGACTGAGCAGATGCCGAATCGACATCTACAAAAGCCATAGAATTTCCAAGCAGTTCCGAAGACGTCAACGCTGCTTTTTGGTTGGCTACATCAGTAGACTCAGAAGACTTCGACGATAACTCTTGATCAGCACCGTCTACAAACCCTAATGGCGTCGCCGATGTTTCACACTCATTGCCGCCAATAAGCCCCTCCGTTTGATCGGTTGGCGGGAGTATATGTTTATCGCCCTGCACAAACTCATCATCCATCAATGGGACCTCCTCTTTCCAGCAGAAACAGATTGATCTGCCGATGGGACATGCTCATCTCGAATATCCGAAAGAGACGGCGTTTGCCCTGGATAGATTGCATGTGTTACGCAAAAACGCAGCGTCTGCGACGAGCAATCAAATATCCATGTTCGAAATATGCGAAACAGCTCAGATTCTTCAAGTCCCTCGCGATAACGAGCGCTATCTGTCAACTCGACTTTATCGTTTACGGTAATCACGTGTATGCTGTGGAATGCTTCATCACCAGGGTGTACAGGGCGCGTCTCGATAAGTCCAAGCTCTCTAAATGAAGCAATCGCACAGGCAGCACTTGCAGGTGCAATCGTGCGCGAGCCAAAGTCTGTCGTACATGCAGCAGCAAGGCCAGCATCGTCCATCTCAAACCAATCTTGCCCCGCAGCTTGTTGCTGAGCGCGCAGTTCTCTATAGAGTAGACCCATCACTTCACGCGCTGGTGTCGAATCCGCGAGCAGCCTTTCGTCAAGCCCTGCATCGTCACGGCCAAAGAGCAGGTGAACCGTGGCGGGCTTGCCATCGCGCCCAACGCGCCCGCTCATCTGGTTGAATTCTATACGATTAAACGGCATATGATAGAGCACTACAT
>DIDE01000083.1 GCA_002417975.1 Eggerthellaceae bacterium UBA5808 | reverse complement strand
ACGGCAAAGAGTATTGAAAGATGTTTGATAGCTCGTCTCCTCGATTCGCTTTTCTTAACAGTACTTCAAATAGAATATTTGCATACGTGTGAGACTATTTGCTTACTTACGTACCTTGAATCTGCGTACGTAATAACTTATTCAGGCACGGCTAGGCAATGACATCCACATACCTGCACAGCTCACGTCAATGCTACTTACGAAAACGATATCCATAGCCACGAACCGTTTCGACGACGCTTGGATCGTATCCTGCTGCCGAAATTTTGTCGCGCAAACGTTTGATATGTGTGTCGACCGTTTTTGTCTCGGTCAAATATTCCCAGCCCCAGGCTTCTCGTAATAAATCCTCGCGCGAAACGACTTTGCCTGCGCTTCGCATAAGCGCGGCCATCAGTTCAAATTCGCGTGGGGTGAGATCGATCGACCCTTTGTCGCCTGTTGCACTATGAGCATCCTCATCAAGTGTGATGCCACTTGCAACGATGACATTAGAGTTCATGCCTTCGGGATTTCCTCGACGAAGGAGTGCACGAACACGCGCAATGAGCTCGCGAAGGCCAAACGGCTTGGACAGATAATCGTCGCCACCAATTTCGAGTCCTACAACTTTATCAAGCTCGGTATCGCGAGCACTGAGGAAAAGGACAGGTGCATTCGTTTTAGAGCGCAATTTACGGCAGAGCTCATAGCCGTCGATTCCGGGAAGCATGATGTCGAGAATAAAAAGGTCATACGTATTTGATGTGGCGAGCTTGAGCGCATCTTCTCCATTAGCCGCGATATCGACCGCGAACCCCTCTTTTTTGAGGGCATAGCCAACGAAATCGGTGATTGTTGCTTCATCATCGACAACAAGGATGTGTTGCGGAGTGTCATTCATATGGGTTACTCCTATCGGCGCAATTGATGAGCCGTGCGAAACATGGGCATTCTTCGTGCTCACATAGTATGATAGCACGTACGGATACAGTGAAAAAAAGGGAGAGCTGTTTAGAATATGTTACTTGCTATCGACGTTGGCAACACGCAAACAGTGCTGGGTGTGTATCGAGATAACGAACTTGTCCACATGTGGAGAATCGGGACAAATAAGTGTCTTACTATTGATGAGCTAAGGGAACGTCTGCGCGGTCTTTTCCTTATTGATCATATCCAGATCCATACCATTGATGGTGTTATTCTTTCGACCGTAGTCCCCGAGCTTCGGCGTCGTTGGTGCGCGGTTGCAAAGCGTATGTTCAAAATTGATGCGCTGGTAGTCAGCGCAGATTTGGTGGGGGATTTAATCGATCTGAGCGCCTACCCTTCGCCTGACATTGGCCAGGATCGTATTGCTGATGCCGTTGCTGCTCGTGCAATATTTGGTTCTCCTGCGATCGTTGTCGATTTTGGTACAGCTACTAATATGGAAGTCGTAGATCGATCTGGCCGGTTCCTAGGTGGCGCCATTGCTCCAGGAATCGAAATGTCGCTATCGGCCCTTGTGGAGAAAACAGCGCTTCTCCCAGCAGTTGAATTCGTTGACCCCGGGGTTGCTTTTGGAACGACAACGGCTGAAGCTATGCAGGTGGGCATCGTGTACGGCGAAGTAGATCGCGTTGATGGTATCGTTCGTAGAATGTGGAAGCAGCTCGGGTACGAAACGTGTGTTATCGCAACAGGTGGCATGGCGACAACAGTTGCCCCGCTCTGCTCGACGGTGACCGACATCGATGCTGAGCTTACCCTTGAGGGTCTACGAATTATCTACCGTAATACAGTAATGAACAGCTAGTACGTTCACGTAGCAATAAATTCATGTGACATTACCCGTTTTCCGCATCTATTGCGTCGAAGATGGAGTAAGGTAGTTCGATACTAGAACGTCGATGTACGATGCTGCACGTTTTTATCCGAAGTACGATGATGCGTGTTTATATGTTCATCGAATCCCAGTATCCGCATTATGATAGAGCGGACCAGTCATCCATCTGAGACCATGAAAGTGGGGCCCGAAGTGTTATCAGACATTGAAATTGCCCAGGCGGCGCAACCACAACCGATCGAGGATATCGCCCATAAGGTTGGTATCCCGGACGAATATCTTGAGCCGTACGGTAGGGGAAAAGCCAAAGTCGATTACAATCTTTTGCGTGATCGCAAGCATCAACAGGGAAAACTTGTTTTGGTAACGGCCATCAATCCGACGCCTGCGGGCGAAGGTAAGACGACAACGACTGTAGGTTTGGGCGATGCACTTTCGCGCCTTGGTCGTAAGGCTGTTATTGCTCTGCGCGAACCAAGCCTTGGCCCCGTATTCGGCATCAAGGGCGGTGCTGCTGGTGGTGGATATTCCCAGGTTATTCCAATGGAAGATATTAACCTTCATTTTACGGGTGATATTCACGCAATTGGAGCGGCGAATAATCTTCTTGCGGCTATGATCGATAATCATATCCAGCGTGGAAATAAGCTTGGCTTTGACGTTCGCAAGATCACCTGGAAACGCTGCGTCGATATGAACGACCGTCAACTGCGTCATATCGTTTGTGGTCTTGGTGGCAAGGCAAGTGGCGTGCCTCGGGAAGACGGATTTGATATTACCGTTGCGAGCGAGATCATGGCTATTTTCTGCTTGGCGACTTCGATTACTGATCTCAAAGAACGACTTGCACGCATTGTTGTTGGATATACCCGTGATGACGAGCCGATCACTGCTGGACAGTTGGAAGCTCAGGGTGCAATGTGTGCCCTCCTTAAAGATGCGCTTAAGCCGAACCTGGTTCAGACGCTCGAAGGAACACCAGCATTTATCCACGGCGGTCCATTCGCAAACATTGCTCATGGATGTAATTCCATTATGGCGACGCGTATGGCTCAATCACTCGGTGAGTATTGCGTCACAGAGGCAGGTTTCGGTGCTGATCTTGGTGCCGAGAAGTTTCTTGATATCAAATGCCGTCTTGCAAAGCTTCATCCAGATGCTGTTGTTATCGTTGCGACAATTCGTGCTCTCAAACACCACGGTGGTGCTGCACGTGATGCGCTCGAAACGGAAGATTTGCAGGCACTCAAGGCTGGCCTTCCTAACCTTGAGCAGCATGTGGACAACATTAACTCCGTGTTCCATTTGCCCTGTGTAGTTGCTATCAATCGTTTCCCTGCTGATACGCAGGCAGAAATCGATTTGGTTACTGATGCATGCCGTCAACATGGCGTGAACGTTGTACTGTCCGAAGTTTGGGCCAAAGGCGGAGAAGGCGGAGAGGCGCTTGCACAGGAAGTTATGCGTTTGTGCGAAGAGCCTAACGACTTCTCATATTGCTACGAGTCAGATGCAAGCCTCGAAGACAAAATTGATGCGATTGCACGGCGCATCTATCATGCAGATGGCGCTGATTATACGTCAGCTGCTCATAAGCAGATTGAGCATCTTGAGAAGCTTGGTTTTGGCGGGATGCCTGTGTGCATCGCAAAAACGCAATCAAGCTTTACCGATGACCCTCATCGCTTGGGTGCACCACGCGGATTCCGTATTACGGTACGCGAGGCTAAAGTATCTGCTGGCGCTGGATTTGTTGTTGTTAAAACAGGCAATATTATGACGATGCCTGGTCTCCCTGCTCGCCCTGCGGC
>DIDE01000115.1 GCA_002417975.1 Eggerthellaceae bacterium UBA5808 | reverse complement strand
TGATCTCCGCCTTGAGAGGGCGATGTCCTAAACCGCTAGACGAACGGGCCATATTTAGTTGTGCCGAAATGGCTGGGGTGGCAGGAATCGAACCCACACATGCGGTACCAGAAACCGTTGTCCTACCGTTAGACGACACCCCAATTAAATCGGCATATGTATACCATGTCGAAAAGAAACACGATATCCAAACGCGAGTGGATATGATACGTTTTCATAGATGATTCGTCAAGTCCTGAACAAATATTTTTTAAATACATAGAGTATCAAACCTAGTACAAGACACATTTTGCACTAGGTTTGCATCGCGTATATCGAAAATTCAATAGGTTGTGCTTTCTATTGGGCGTGGACTTTCGTATTACATCTCAAGGGATGTGAAGCCTTTGCGAATGATGTGAAGTACTCTCTGTTTTTCAGTTTGTATTCAAAAGTTGTATGGAACGGACATATCCCATCAACGAGTGGTCAAGATATGAGTGTAATGCAAGTCGCGTTCACTACCGATAGGGTGCCTGCCTACTCAAGCAAAACGGACCAACTTCTCAAGTCGTCGAAAGACTATACGATCAAACCTGATATTTATAACCAGCTGGATAAGTATAAGTCGCTTCCAAAAAGTAAAAACTAGAAATAGATGCATCGTATCTGAGGTGTTTGCGCAAAATTCTGCTGCAAGGTTTGGTTTCTAATCTGAATTTGATGGTGGGCGATGCAACTTAGAGAACATTGTTGCCTCTCTAAATGTTTGAGTGAATGCTCCATATAGTGTATTTCTTTGGCATATAGCAGACATCATGCGATATTGGATACTAGGCATATGCGTGCCTATTGGTCTACGTGGCAGACAAGAAGATCCATAACGTATGTTAATTATCTATCATACGACTTCATCATATACAACATATAGGTAATCGAATCTAATAATAACGGTAAATAGTACCTATCGATTATCTCATGATGGAGTGTAGTAGTCACTAAAGAGAACGCGTACTATAGCGCTACCGAATTTGATTGCTGTGCGGGAAGAGAACTACGATGGACTTCCTAGCTGCATGTTCGTGTAATGGTACGCGGCCTCATCATCTTGCTTTGCCTTCTCGGTTTATTCGCAATGGTCTTCTTGCACGTATGATGCGTCATCGACGTGCGATTCGGCTTATTAAAGCTCCAACAGGATTTGGCAAAACGTGTCTTTGCGACTCATATGCACACATCGTATTCAATTATGAACGGACGTTTTGGATTCCCGCAGATAGTCCCTGTTTTATTAGAGAACTTGATCAGACAATTGATGAGCAAGAACCAATAGATGCTTTCTCAATTCGTCTTATGGAATCTTTACATGGTGTCATTCTCGTCATTTTTGAGGATGTTCCCGCACTTGATACATCGCATCGGCGTGCATTGTGCTCAATGTGCCAGAGCCTGATTGATGCAGGGTGTGAGGTAATCGTTACGACTGATGATGCCAACTTTGATATCACAGAAGAACGATATTGTCCTTGTTATATTGGCGCCAATGATCTTCTTTATTCGGATGCAGAAATAGAAGCGTATCGTCGTGCTGATGCGTTTGCGTGTTCTTGTCCACCAGTTAGATGTCAGGTTGATCGAGTTCCTTCACTTTTTGGTCGTGGTGATCATGCTCGAGAGGCACTGTTGAAAGCTATTCTAAAAGGTATGTATGCTGTTGAGCCTTCTATCGCTATGTACGCGATGCTTCTTTTGCAATACGGCAGTTTTGATGATGTGGCACGTGCATTAGATATATCTGTTTCTGATCTTTCGTTGCCGTCGAATTTGATGATTCCTTTTATATCAATTGATTATGATCGCCGAATGTTTGATGCGTCAGGTTTTTCGGTCGATTCGATTGTGAATGTTGGATCGGCGCTTTTCCGCAATCGATCTGGTTTGTTGCATATGCTTTCTATATCGATAGCGAATCGTTTGATCGATCGTCAGCAAATAGATCGTGCGTTGCGCTGCATTGAATGTGGGTGCGATAAAGGAACAAAAGTTCAGTGGCTTACTACATACCAACTGCCTTTGATCATTGACGGCGATCTGGCGTATGCTCAAGCATTTTTTGACAGATTGGGTCAACAATCCGCATCGTGCGGTGGTGTTTTAGAACTTGGCGCAGCTATACGCTTATTCTTCCTTAGCGAAGAGCAACAAAGTATGCGTTATATACAAGAGTCCATGAGTAAAAGTAATGAGACAATCTCAACTGTCGGGGCTGTTATAGCACTGCTTTTAATGTATAGCCGCAAAGGCTGTGGACTTGTAGCGGGCATGGATGACTCGTTAGCGGATAGGGCGCATGAGATTCTGCGGGGGAATGATCCGAATGCTAAGCAGGACGTCAAGCAGGACGTCAAACAAGATGGCCGATTAAAACTTAGCTGTTGCGTTTGTAAAGATAAGAAAAGCAACATATTCGATGTACAGTCGATAAGCAGGTTAAGCAGTCGATGGTGTGGTGGCAATCATTCTGTGCGAACAGGGATTATGAAAGACATTAACCATATGTCATGTCTCGAGACTCAAATTTGGTTGCTAGCTATTCTTTTAACTCTCCAGCTGTTCGAAGTTGACTACGATAATAAGCATGCTATTCAACTAGAAGTTGACCACGACAATGAGCATACTTCTCAACTTGAAAATAGCCATAGTAGCAAGCATGGTACTGACGATGAAAATGCTACGCTCAATCAACTATCGGCGCTTGTCAGTGATGCAATCGAACGTGGCGAAAAGCGTGCATCGCTAACACTCGGAACGTGGGTGCTGTATCGCTTGACGATATGCGCTCAAGAGAAGGAATCATTTGCACATACCTTGTTGTCTTTGCCAAAGGTCGAAACCGTACGGCGAAAAGAATACATTTCCATATTTGAACAAGGCTTAGATGAACAGATTGTTCTTTATCGCCAAATGCGTTCTTCGTCGATCGCAGTGCGTAGCAAAGTAACTTCTAGCCATCATAGTGATATGTCTGTGCCTTATATGCATCAGGATGAAACGAATAATGGTGAATGGACACTGCATCCGTCGTCAGTTACCGTACGCGTATTCGGATCCTTTGATCTATGCAAAAATGGTGAGGCAGTGGATCCAGCCCTTGTTCGCCGTCGAAAGGTTCGTGCACTTCTTGCTCTTTTAGTGCTCAATCCAGAGCGTGAATTTTCTTGTGATCGTCTTGGCTCTCTGCTTTGGCCTGCAGCTGATGCAGATCATGCTCGAAGAAATTTTTACAGCATTTGGTCAATGCTGCGCAAAGCTCTAAAAACAAGAGAGGGTACCTGCCCATGTTTATATCGATCGCGCGGTGTGTGTCGAATTCAGCCGTCGTATATTGCAAGTGATGCCGACGAAGTAGCGCGTATTTGCTCCAGGCTACACAAGGAACGAGGGGATTCCTTGGCATTTGAACACTTAATCAAGCAGCTAAAGCGGTGCTATCGTGGCGAGCTTCTTTCGGGAGAATCAGATTTGTCATGTGTGATTCATGCGCGGCAGCAATGGAAAAGCAAGATTGTCGATGCGCTACTCATTGCTTGCCAGACTATGCAAAAGGTACACGAAGCGACCAGCGCTTTACATATAGCTCAATATGCATTGTCTATTGATCGGCGACGAGAGGATGCACATGATGCGTTAATTCGTTCGTATCTTTTGGTTGGGCAGCGTCCAGAAGCGCTTGATGCTTGGTTCGCCTATCGTACGTTTTTATCTACAGAACTGGGCCTTGATCCTTCGTCTCGAACATCTGCTCTTTATGAACGAATAATCAATGAAGTATAAATGTGTTTGAGATTGCTGTCGTGCGTATGCGTGTGCAATGGATTTCTTTTCGATAAGATAGGGCTGTGATAAAGTGAAACGATGAATGAATATCAAAGGGATACGTGTATGCCCGCCGAGTTGGCAAACGGAAGAAAGACGGCAAGGTAGATGGGATTTCTCTCAAAGCTCTTAACTGCTGGCGAAGGACGTCAGGTTAAAAAATATCAAGGTGTTGTGACTTGCATCAATGAACTTGAGCCGCAGATGGAAAAGAAAAGCGATGCGGAATTACGCGCATTTACTGTTCAATACCGTAAGCGTTATGCGGACGGTGAAACGCTCGATGACTTGCTTCCCGAAGCGTTTGCAACCGTGCGTGAAGCGAGTAAACGTACGCTAGGGATGCGGCACTTCGACGTGCAGCTTATCGGTGGTATGGCTCTAAACTCTGGGCAAATCGCCGAGATGAAGACCGGCGAAGGAAAAACGCTTGTCTCGACACTTGCTGGTTATCTGAATGCGCTTTCGGGTGGAAGCGTTCACATTGTTACGGTTAATGACTATCTAGCAAAGCGCGATAGCGAATGGATGGGCCAGATATACCAGTTCCTCGGTATGAAAGTTGGTCTGATTCAGAACGGTATGAAACCAGCTGAGAAAAAACCTGCGTATGCTGCCGATGTCACGTACGGTACTAACTCAGAATTCGGCTTTGACTACTTGCGCGATAATATGGTTACTCGTGCTGATCTGCGCGTGCAGCGTGGCCATCATTTTGCCATCGTCGATGAGGTCGACTCCATTCTGATTGATGAGGCGCGAACGCCTTTGATTATCAGTGGTGCAGGAACGCAAGCTGCAGATACGTATCGCAAATTTGCGCGCGTTATGCCATCTCTCAAAAAAGATATCGACTTTGAGATGGATGAAGCTAAAAAGACTATCAATACAACTGAGAGTGGCCTAACTCGAATTGAGGGCATGCTTGGTATTGATGATCTCTATAATGATCCGAGTGGCCAATTGCCTAATCACCTTCAGCAAGCTCTTAAAGCTCAGTTCTTGTTCCATCGTGATATCGACTATGTAGTTGTCGATGGTGAAGTTAAAATCGTCGACGAATTTACTGGACGTATTATGGAAGGTCGCCGTTATGCAGAAGGCCTCCATCAGGCGCTCGAAGCAAAAGAAGGCGTCCTGGTCCGAGAAGAGAATCAGACACTTGCAACGATAACGCTGCAGAACTACTTCCGTCTGTATGAAAAGCTCTCAGGCATGACGGGTACTGCAATGACCGAGGATGCAGAATTCCGAGAGATTTACAAGTTACCTGTTACGGCAATTCCTCCTAATAAGCCTGTCATCCGTAAGGATGAAAATGATCTGATTTATTGCACGATCGATGCAAAGTTTAATGCGGTTGCAAACGATGTTGCTGATCGCCATAAGGCTGGACAGCCGTGCCTGATTGGTACTGTTTCGATTGAGAATTCCGAAAAGCTTAGCCGCCTTCTCGATAAACGAGGCATTCAACATTCAACATTGAATGCAAAGAATCATGAGCACGAGGCTCATATCATTGCACAAGCAGGTCGTGTGGGTGCGGTCACTATTGCAACCAACATGGCTGGTCGTGGTACTGATATTTTGCTCGGTGGTAATCCTGATGTTCTTTCGGTTGATCTTCTTAAAGAAGACGGAATTGATCCCGATGAGGCAACTGATGAGCAACGTGCGGATGCCCATGCACGAGCTCAAGAGATCACGGATAAAGAGCACGTGCAGGTAGTTGCTGCAGGGGGCTTATGCGTTATCGGTACTGAACGCCACGAAAGTCGTCGTATTGATAACCAGTTACGTGGTCGTTCTGGACGTCAGGGAGATCCAGGCAGTACTCAGTTCTATCTGAGTCTCGAAGACGATTTGATGCGTCTATTCGGTGGGCAGCGTATGGAAACCATCAAGAATATGATGGCTAAAAATGATTTGCCGGAGGATATGCCTATTCAAGCGTCAATGGTGTCTAAGGCGATCGAGAATGCACAGCATCAGGTCGAGTCGATGCACTTTAGCGCTCGTAAAAACGTTCTTGAGTACGACGATGTTATGAACCTGCAGCGCAAAGCAATCTATGAAGAGCGCAACGCTATTCTTGACGGAAAAGATATGGATGAGCGCATTCCGGAGATCGCTCATGATTGTGCCGAGGACGTTGTAGAAAAGAATTGTCCCGATAAGGTTCCAAGTGATGACTGGGATTGTCATGCCGTTGATGTTTGGGTTGCAAATATGAACGACAATAATGATTTCAAAGTCGAAGAACTTGATCATGACGATGACCCTGATAATGTTACCGATTCAATCGTCGATTCTTTGCTTCAGACGTATCACTCCAAGCGCGATATTCTTGGACCCGATATCATGAAGCACCTCGAAGCCCAGGTCATGCTGCGTATTATCGATACGCGTTGGATGGGTCACCTTCAGGATATGGACTACTTAAAGATAGGTATTGGACTGCGTGCTTTTGGCCAACGTGATCCATTGGTCGAATATAAGAATGAGGCTCATTCGGCGTTTGGCGCTATGACAGCGGGAATGTACGAGAGCTTCCTTCAGACGATGCTTCGTTTGCAAATCGCTCAGAAACAGGCGCCTGAGGTTCCCGAAAGTCCCAATCCTCTTGAAGGTAAAGTTAACTACTCGTCACCAGAGGACGCGCTTACAACATCTGACACGGCGGGTCAACGTAAACAGGGGCCTGCTGCTTCTGCACAGGGTCGTGTTCCTAATGCCCCTAAGCCTGCTCCAAGTAAGCCAGTAACGTTTGAGAAGGACAAAAGCGATCCGTACGCAAATGTTGGTCGTAACGATCCTTGCCCTTGTGGATCTGGCAAGAAATTTAAGAAATGCCACGGTGCTCATCGTTTCTGACAGCCAGTAACCATCATTTGCACGGGCGTGAGTACGAATAGATAATCACGCTGAAGTGCGGAACAGGTGCAAAAGACCGGCGATTTGGCAGAGGATTTTATAAGGATGACAACGGAAACAAAAGACATCGATCAGGCAGCAGAGCGTTTGCATCAGGCGCACGGTTATCTTCACATTGATGATAAAGTCAAGGAATTGGCTCGACTTGATGAAGAAGGTGCCGATCCTGATTTTTGGAATGACTCTCAGCACGCGCAGGAGGTATCTAAACAAGCAAGCGATATGCGTGATACGCTCGATGCCTATCATCGAGCAGAAGGTATGCTCTCTGATGCGCGTACTGCTGCGGAGTTTGCTGCTGATGATCCTGACTTTGAAGATGAAGTTACAGATGCTCTTTCTCATCTTAATGAAATGTTGGTGCAGTTCGAAATTGAATCTTGGTTCCCAGGACGCTTTGATCGGGGCGACGCGATTATAACCGTTAACCCAGGAAGTGGTGGTCTGGAAGCCCAGGACTGGACTGAGATGCTTTATCGAATGTATACGCGCTATGCCGAAAAGAAGGGCTGGAAGATCAAGATTCTTGATCTTGTCCCTGGCGAAAAGATCGGTCTTGATCGTGCGAGCATCGAAATTGAAGGTCGTTTTGCGTATGGCATGCTTCGAAGCGAGATAGGCGTTCACCGTTTGGTACGCATCTCGCCAACTGATGATAAGAAGCGTCGTCATACAACGTTTGCTGGTGTTGAGGTTATGCCTGTCCTTTCTGACGACATCGAAGTTGACCTGAACGTTGCCGACGTACGTGTTGATGTGTATCGTTCAAGCGGTCCCGGTGGACAATGTGTTAATACGACCGATTCGGCCGTTCGATTGACTCATATTCCAACGGGCATAGTGGTTACCTGTCAAAACGAGAAATCACAGTTGCAAAATAAAGAGGCGGCATTCCGCGTATTGCGCGGCAAACTCTATGAGCGTGAACAGCGTCTCCGCGAGGAAGAAATTTCAAAGCTGGCGGGGGATAAGCTCGATAATTCCTTTGGAAGCCAGATTCGCAATTACGTGCTGTATCCCTATCAGATGGTCAAAGATTTGCGGAGCGGCGTAGAAACGGGCAATGTTGATGCAGTGCTCGATGGCGATATTGAGGAATTTGTTCTCGGATATCATCGTTGGCGTGTTTCACAGTAACCTGAAGATGATAATCTACAAAGATGTATTCCCTCGCTCTATGTTGTGATGCGCGTCTATTCAACGTGTCATCCACGACAACAGTGGCTTAAACAGAGGGATGAAGGCATATTGATCCATTAACGTTGGGAAGGAACGGCATGGATTCAGCGGCTTTGAAGGAAAAAGCGACCGAACTTCGCATCGACGTCGTGAAGAGTATTGCTCAGGCAGGGAGTGGCCATCCTGGCGGTTCACTTTCATGCGTCGATATTCTTTGTGCGTTGTATTTCGGGGGTGTCATGGATTACGATGCAACGAATCCTGATGATCCTTCTCGCGATCGTTTTGTGTTGGCTAAAGGTCATGCGGCGCCTGCATTGTATGCAACGCTTGCACATGCAGGATTCTTCCCGCGTACTGAGCTGATGACTTTGCGTCAATGGGGAAGTCGTTTACAGGGGCATCCTGATTGCAATTTGGTTCCTGGCGTCGAAGTATCTACGGGATCGCTTGGACAAGGTCTCTCTATTTGCGCGGGTCTTGCCTGCGGTTTGCGTCTTTCTCATAATCCTGCGCATGTTTTCACGGTACTTGGTGATGGTGAGTGCGAGGAAGGTCAAGTATGGGAAGCAGCGATGTTTGCCGTACACGAGCGCTTGGGTAATCTAATTGCTGTTGTTGATGCAAACGGATTGCAGATCGATGGTCCTGTTGATGATGTTGTGCAAACGGGCGATCTCGGCGATAAATTTGCAGCATTCGGTTGGGACGTGACGTCTGTCGACGGTCACGATATCGATGCACTTATCAAGCTGCTTACTTCGATTAAAGCTGCGAAGGGCGACATGCCTCATATGGTTATTGCTCATACCGTTAAAGGAAAGGGCGTGTCCTTTATGGAGAATCAGGTTGGTTGGCACGGAAAGGCCCCCAACCAGGAGCAGCTTGCTGTTGCGCTTGCTGATCTTGAGAAGGAGGAGGTCGCTCGTGGTTAAACTTGCCGAAGAGGGTACAACAACTGAAAAAAAGGCAACACGTGCCGCTTATGGCGTAACTCTTGCTCAGCTTGCCAAGGAAGGTGTTCCTGTTGTTGCGGTTGATGCTGACCTATGTGGATCAACGACGACACGTGCATTTGCTCAGGCAGCACCCGAAAATGCAAAGCGCTTGTTCGATTGTGGTATTGCAGAGCAAAATATGATTGATGTTGCTGCTGGTCTTTCGCTTGCTGGTTACACAGCATTCACCGGCTCATTTGCAGTATTTGGAACGGGCCGTGCATACGATCAGATTCGAAACACCATTGCGTATTCAAAGCTCAATGTAAAAATTGCGCCAACGCATGCTGGCGTTTCGGTAGGACCTGATGGCGGAAGTCACCAGATGCTCGAAGATATCTCGCTTATGCGTGGTCTTCCTGGTATGACTGTTCTTG
>DIDE01000124.1:7574-11672 GCA_002417975.1 Eggerthellaceae bacterium UBA5808 | reverse complement strand
CGGTAGACGTTACTGAAGCATTCATAGTTACCGAACGTTTCTTATTGTTCTGTCTATGTGACGAGGTACCCGAATGCTGCTGATTTTTATTGTGCTGCTGGCTCTTCGTATGCTGATTCTGATTACGTTTATGGTTCTGCTCAGATGCATGCGTACGCTGAGACTGTTGCTTCCCTGAGCGCTTTTTAGACGAAGCATGATCTTGCTGAGAGCCCTTCGAGGAACGCTGAGGCTGCTGCTTTGATCCATCAGATGAACGATGGCGACGTCTACGTGATCGTCCCTCATCGTGCTTAGATGACTGCGGCTCTGACGATTTCGCCCCTCTATGAGGGTTATGATGAGCCTCAGGCGTCGCAAGTTTATCATCCTCGGTAAAGCCTGCCGTATCGAACAAACTTACGCCGGTAGTTTCAACCGATGGCGTTGGATCTGCATATTCATCAAACGCTTCGCCAATCGATCGAGGGCGTCCACCATCCTCTGGTGTGTCCATAGCCGAAAGTGGAAATACAATGCGCTTATCATCACCCTCAAGCTTTACCGTTATCAATTCACGCGGCATATCAACATCGACAACCTTCGCCGTACCTTGAGGCGTCGATATTTTCGCATTTTGCTTAGGTGAACGCGTATTAAATTCACGGTATGCCTCATATTCATATCTGAGACAACACATAAGGCGACCACATACACCAGAAATTTTCTGAGGATTTAGCGAAAGTCCCTGAGCTTTAGCCATGCGAATCGACACAGGACAAAATTCTCCACCCATTCGGCAACAGCATAGCTCCTGGCCACAATGGCCAATACCGCCAACAATGCGTGCTTCATCACGAACGCCAATCTGCCTCATATCAACACGAATATGGAATTTCGAAGCAAGTTTACGAACAAGATCGCGAAAATCAATGCGCTCTTCAGCCTCAAAGAAAAATACTGCTTTATCGCCATCAAAAAGAAATTCAACCGAGACAGGATGCATGTTCTCATCATGTTCAGCAGCAAGTTCTTTAAATACCGGCAGAGCATCAATACTCTTCTGATGCATCTCCTCTGCTTGAGCAACATCATCATCGGTCGCCTTGCGAACAACAGGCTTTAGAGGTGTCTTAAGCTCGGTAACACGAGCTTCATCAACCTCGATAACTGCATCTGTATGGCCAAATTCAAGACCACGTTTTGTTCGCACCACAACAGGATCGTCCAATGCCAGATCGAGATCGGACGCATCAAACCAAAGTGTTTTAGGATTATATTGCAGCCTTACTGGCGCTATTCGTACCATAGAGAGCCTCTCTTATCTGTAGCATCAATACATCGATGCAGGTTTCAGGTGACACATTATATGTAATCGCATCATCAGTCTCGTCCGTTACATGAAGAGCGTATACAAGTGCAGGAACATCAACCCGTACAGCAGCATATTCAATATCCGCACGGACGTCCTCGTTTAAGATCAGATCCGACGCACCGCCACACACAATAAGCACATCGCGCAACCACGAGCGGACAATAGCAGTAAGCTGATGCAAGTTCGCAATACTTCGAGCAGACAAAGCACGTTTATTTTTCTGCTCAATTTGTCGGATAGCTGATTTGGCTAGATATTCTGACGATTCCGATAAGTCCTTTTCTTGTTCAGCACGAACAACATCAAGAGGTGCCTGAGCATCTTTTACCAATTCGGAAGCGTATTGCAAAACATCAAGATCATCCGCCAAAGCAAGTGAGTGCACAATTTCGAGTACACGCGTCCTAAAACCCATCCGCTCATTGCTTCGTACAAACTCGATTGCTCGAGAAATCGAACCATCACATGCCTGTAATGCAGCAACAGCTTGAAATTCAAGCGCCCCAGTATTCTGCCTAATGATACCGCATGCTTCATGAGCTGGTATATGGCGAAACGGAACCGTTTGGCAGCGAGACACGATAGTAGGAAGCACACTATCCACCGTACGACCCAATAAAATTATAACAACATCCTCTGGTGGCTCTTCAAGCGTTTTCAAAAATGCATTGGCTGCCTGGACGCCCAGCAAATCAACACGGTCGATGATATAAATCTTACGCGACGCACGAATTGGCGCTCGATCTACATCTTCTACAATGCTGCGAATCTGCGAAACAAGATACCCTTTTGCCCCCTCAGGAGCAAAATAACGAACATCGGGATGGCGACGGCGCATGATACGTCGACAATCATCACATGTTCCGCATCCATTATTTGAGCAGATAATCGCTTGTGAAAAAGCATAAGCTGCAAGCGTCTTATTTGAGCCAGCAGGCCCAGTAAACAGATAAGACTGACCAACACGATCATTTGCTATAACAGACCGCAGAAACGTGCGGACATTTGGCTGGCCAAGTATGCGCTCGAATACATCAGCCATTAGCGCTGCCCTACTTCATTATCACCGCTCATATCGGCTTTATTCACATGGAGACTATCCGCTTGAGCAAAATATGTAGTATCAAACGGCAGATGATCAGGATCCCACCCAACCAAATCCGCTACCGCCTTGCAAACTGATCGAGCTGTATCGTGCTTATATGTTCCAGATTGAACACGACGAATACGATCAGGATAGGCACGCGCAAGATCATCAAACGCACAAGCAACACGCTGATGGAAATCGAGACCAGCCTGTTCCATGCGATCAGCCGCACGATCATCTGTTGCTCGTTTTAAACCAGTAATAGGAGATGAGCCACATGATAAAAAGAGCGTTCGGTCAGGCAAGATACCGCATGAAGCAAATATATTTGCATCATGTACAAAATGACGATCAAGCCCACGCCCATATGCTTGATACGCAATGGTCGAATCCATGTATCGGTCGCAGAGCACAACAGCTCCACGAGCAAGCGCAGGTTCAATATGTTCACGCACAAGTTGTGCACGCGCGGCCTCATAGATAAAAAGCTCTGCCTCGGGTGCCATAGCATCATTGCGCGTATCAAGTACTACGCGACGTAGTTGATCACCAATAGCCGTTCCACCAGGTTCACGCAAACATACAACTTCACGACCAGTATCACGCAATGCACGTGCGAGGAACGTAAGATGCGTTGTCTTGCCTGCACCTTCACCGCCCTCGAATGTGATAAACACACCGCTATGTTGACAATCCTGATTCATTAGCACCCTTAAAATCCCACATTACCGACTAAGTTTTCTTCTCCACTATAGTGCAAGCATCTAGTAAAGAGTCACTCATACCTGACGATTCTAAGAGTTATACATCTCTAGTAACATGCAATCATTACTGCCATTGACTAGTTAGTTGATGACTTCTTAGTCGTTTTCTTAGTCGAAGACTTTTTGGTAGATGACTTTTTAGTCTTCTTACGCGATGAACTTCCTCGCCCTGTACGTCCCTTACCCTTTTTTGCTTTAGCGTCTGCCTTCGCAGGACAATCAAAATTGGGGCATAAACGCCAGGGACCACGATTCGTTGTCACAACAACGATAGGAGCTCCGCAATGCTCACAAACCTCGCCCGTTGCAGACAGTTTGCCATATTGCGGAAGCGGATATCCCGTGCCACATTCATCGTAGTTTTCGCACCGTATAAAACGCTTTAAGGTACGAGGATTCTTATGCGCAACAAGATGAGCTTTAATCCCCTTCTGAGCGCATGTTGGACACTCTCCAACAATAATATCGGGTTCCTTATTGCTCTCACACAAAGGATCGATACATTGCGTGTGGGGTTTGCTACGGAATGGGGTAACTTTTATCTGTGGCATTCCGCAAATCGGGCACGGTTCATCGATTGCCTCGATTTTGCCCTTAGGCAACGGATAGGTCACATCACAATCTGGCCATCCCGAGCACCCGATAAACATCGAACGCGTTTTTTGTGAGACACGAAGTTGAAGGTCTTTCCCGCATTTAGGACATTTGCCTACGTATGCATCGGCTGCCACCGCATCCGAAAGCGCGTCTTTAACTTCGTCAGAATGGGGAAGCAATTCTGCAAGCTGCTCTGCCAATAACTCTCGACTATGACCGACAACATCCTTTTTTGTCGTCTTGCCTTGAGCAATATGATCCATTTCCGACTCAAGTTCTGCAGTCATATCAGATGT
>DIDE01000124.1:0-7460 GCA_002417975.1 Eggerthellaceae bacterium UBA5808 | reverse complement strand
TCAATCGGATCATTCTGAATATATTTCACCGTATAGAGACGTTCAATGATACTATGACGCGTTGACTTTGTTCCCAGTCCCTGCTTCTCCATTTCCTGAATCAGCTTACCTTGAGAGTAGCGCGCAGGAGGTTCGGTTTGCTTTTTAGACATCGTTGCCCCGCAGAAATCAATCTCCTGCCCTTCTTCAAGCACGGGAAGCTGCTCGTCCTTTTTTAGGCCATACGGATAAATTGCACGAAAACCTGCGTCGACAAGCACATCGCCCTTTAAAGAAAATGGCTCATTCGCAACCGACAAGGTCACTTTTGTACCTTCGATGGTCGCTGGACGAGACAGTGTAGCAAGAAAACGACGCGCAATTAAATTGTAAAGTTTATATTCCGAAGGAGAAAGCGTATCAGGAGATGCGCCATTCGTTGGATGAATAGGTGGATGGTCTGTCGTCTCTTTTTTGCCTCGCGTCGCATGAAGACTTGGCTGCGCGAGAAGTTTCCTGCAATACGGTTCATATGCAGGATTAATACAGAGCTTTTTCACCGTCTCTTTGAGATTAATCGAAGAGGGATACACCGTATTGTCGACACGTGGATAACTGATATAACCACCCATATACAAGCTTTCGGCTAACCGCATCGTTCGAGCCGGTTTAATAACTATAGATGAAGCTGCCGCCATGAGCGCCGTGGTATTAAACGGAATAGGAACAGGCGTTTTACGACGACGTTTTGCAATTGCCGTAACATGCGCACTATGTTCACCATCAACGTGATCCATCACGCTACGTGCCGCATCTTCGGTTTTAAACCGAGCAGTCGCATGAGGAGCGCTAACCTCAAGTGCTCCACCCTTGTCACCAGCACCCGCAATACTAAAGTCACCACGGATGACCCAATAGTCAACGGGGTTGAACGCAAGTCGTTCACGTTCACGAGCAACGATAAGTGCAAGCGTTGGCGTCTGAACACGACCAGAGCTACGCACATTTCCATAACCAGCAAACTTAACAATCGTCAAATAGCGAGTGAGAACTGCTCCCCAAATTAGATCGATATCTTGACGCGATGCACCTGCGCTCGCAAGATTAGTATCTAAATCAACCAGATTATCAAACGCATGCGAGATTTCTTCTTTCGTTAATGCAGAATAACGTGCACGCGCAACAGGTGCCGTTGTATTAACTTCTTTAATGCACGAAAGAGCATCGCTCCCGATAAGCTCGCCTTCGCGATCAAAGTCTGTTGCAATAATAATCTCGTCAGCTTTTTTCGCAAGGTTCTTAAGCGAACGAATAATTTCTTTTTCTTTTGGCAATTTTTCTATAGGAGCATAGACCAGATAAGGTAAAGCCTCCATCTTCCATGCTGATAGCTCAACACCATCAGACACAAATGGCTTCTTTTTCTTAAAGGGCGGTTTAGCTAGCGAATCCGGTATCGATGCTGCAACATGATTTCCCGCCTTATCGATGCCAATCCAGCCCTTACGTGGTCCATATTCCAAACGCGACGTAAAGTCGGGCTCGAGGATATGACCCCGCAGACCAATCGTCACCCATTCATCTTTATCTCGCTTAAAACGATAAATCGGCGTCGAATATACTTTATCCTTTTTTGGCTTACCGACTCCCAGAAGATCAGCGATCTTCTGCGCGGCGATATTCTTCTCTGTGACAATCAGTTTCACACGATGCCCCTCTCCGTGATTTAACGTGCGTGGGGATATCACCCTTTTGGGTTAAACAGATTGTAAGGATACACGAAAAAACGCAGATTAGGTAAAAATGTTGTTAAAGCCTTTTGAATTTGACGGGGAGGTTCTGCGAACAACACCAGATTGACACCATTTCATCCACAAATGCAGTATGCTCATCGTAGTGTCAGGCGACAACGAATGTAAGCAACCGATTATGCGATACCACGCACAATAGGCATTAGTCGATATCATGAAACGCTACTCGTACGAGAGCCAATTCGAGAGGGGTCTTATCCATGAAAGCCATACGACGGATCATCGCCCTAATATGTCTCGTTATTCTCGTCATAGCAGGATACATGATATACGCAACGCAGACGAACACGCAGAATGCCGTTACTGCAACAATCGGAGATATTGCGCACACAGGAGCTGATACGGCAAAAAACACTGCTCTTAACAGTGCCATTAATGCAAGTGGCGTAAAAAATACCATCAACCAAGCACTTCACAATCAAAGCGCACAGATTTCGGCAGCATCAGGTATTCCGCAAGCTCAAGTCGATAGCGCAATATCAAATTTAGATATCGATGACTGGCAAGCGGCGTCTGTTCCAAGTACCGCGACAGCCGTGCAAAATCACGCAGTATCTTATGGATCGACATCAGCAACCATTACAACGTATAACGATCCTTCGTATGTCAGCGTCCAAGTAAACGGGCAAACCGTATCAATGAAAATCCCCGATGGCGCTCAAGATTCACTCTCTTATCTCTCCTATTTGTCATAGAACGGTATTTGTATCTTTACCATCCGACTCACATAATCGAACACGAACCTGCTCAACCATATTGATCACATCCTGTTTGCTATGAACATCGAGTTTAAGATAGATATGACGGATGTGCATTTTAAGCGTGCTACGCGATAGCACAAACCGCGTCGCCATCGAAGCAATATCATATCCACGAGCCAATTGTTCAAATACTTCACCTTCACGCGTCGTCAGATCATACGTATCCGCAATGATTTTACAAGGGCGGCCCCAATAACGTTCATCAAGCTCATGCGCAGATAATTGACGCGACGCAGAAGATTTTTGAACAGCATGAGTAAAATCAGGAAGAGCAAGCGGGCAAGACGTCATGTCAAACGACATAAATGGAGTTTGCAAACCAGGCCACTTTAGAAGGATAAGCAGCATAAGCATATAAGCGAACATAATAAAGGGAGCACAGATACGCAGCGCCTCCTCACTCGACCCTGCAGCATAAAATCCCAGCAGCATAATGATTGTTCCCAGTAAATGACCGCACACAGAAGCAAAACGCGTTCCAGCAGCAGCTAGGAGCGTCTCACGACTATTGCGCGCTGCCCATACAGCGAGGGACCACATAACAACCTCAAAAAGAGCGGTACCAATGCCGTCAACAGCAACAGCTGCATCTCCCCCCACATCAAAAATTGGACACAAAAGTAAACCAACTGATGTACAAATAAGCGCCCCATTGAAAATATACTCAACACAAAGACCTCGCCACATAAGCGCAACAAGAATAAGAATTAACAGTGTCACAATAACAATCGGTTGCATATGCGGATCAGAAATTTGCATTCCACTTCTCAAAAATCCCAGCATAATCGCCGAAAAGCAAGCCTCCATTAAAAACCCTGGTGACATGACCTGCCTCACCGGGCGTTTAATCACACCAAGTCTTCCAATAGCATGTGCATCATCTGTTAACGAATCATTCTTATTGTCATAAGGCACAGACGTCCAAAGACCACTGCCAATACACCCAAGAAGACCAGACGCACATAGCATGACGCACGAAAAGACTATTACGCATAGATCACTTATAAGTTCAGCAGTGTACAGTTGAGAAATAAGCGAATAAAACGTAAAAGCACCGATCATACCAAAGGTAACCAAGCGTATCGTACGAGCACGATCAAGTCGAGCAAACGCACAAACCAAAAGAACACTTACAGGAGCACCAATACACTTAGTCAAAAAGAGAGCCACTATGCCCCATAGCAAAAACAAAGATGACCCATCAGCATAAAATGGAAGCATAATGCAAATAATGACCATCCCGAGTACAAGAGCAAGACACGTTATGCGTACACTCCGCAAAAGAAACGGTCGTGGATCTTTCCCTTGTCGATGCATGCGAAGAAGCATCAAAAACAAGCATAGATAGATCAAGCACGAAAATACTCTCATTACAAGCGTGCCCCAAGAAGCATTCAACGCCGTAAGAACTTGTGCATCACCAATCCATATTCCTCCAAACATGAGTGCAAGTCCTAGACCGGTGAAGATGATCGCCGAGGAATAGCGACCAAATAATCGATACGATCCGTCGGATGTAAATACCTTTTGAGAAAGAGAGCAAAGATCAAAAGCACGTTTGAAATTGCCCATGATTGATCATCTCTTTCTAATGTAGTTGATCATCATGCGCTTGACGTACTATTCGCTCCATAGCAGCTTTTTCTGCTAAATGTCGATAGCCAGAATCTTCCATACACATCTCAAATTGGTCCACGACTTCTGGAAACTCAGTAAGATCATCTGACCAAGAAGGAGTGCCAGTAGATAGATTAACCGCCACGCATCCATGATCAACATGGATCCAGCGATTCGATTCATCATCCTGAAAGTACCCATTCGCTGTCATATCGTGGCTATCAAACGGCTCGTCTTCGGCATAGAGCACACCTGGGATAACTATGACATCATCAAGAGCATCATGTTCCCAATCCTCATCAGAAGGAATAAGCCAAAGTATCTCGGAATCCCTTGTTCCAACCAGCTTCATTCGCGCTTCATAGACAAGAGAAGACGTTTCATCTTGCTGTAGAGATTCTCCAGCTTCAATCATATGCTCACGTAAAATAGTTCGCTTTTTATTATCCGAAACATCATGCGCCCGTGGCGCGGAACACGATTCTCCCTCGTTATGGCATTGTATATCCACAATTCGCCATCCTCTCTCTCCCACAGCATGACCCGAGCTAAACGCTCATTGATCACACGATATGACGCGCATGCCCTTCAAAAAGAGTGCACTCTCATACCTATATATTCTTGAGGAGCCCAGGCCTAACAATGTGCCCAGACTCCTCCCTCTCTCTGCAAAGCGAAAAGGCTCCCCAACCTCATCCGCTCCTTCATGCGATCAATAAATCAGTCGTTATGAAGCATCCCAACCTCCTAGAACACGTTTAATCATTGGAAGCGCATTAATAATGTGATGATCGATACCAAGTTCTTGCGGAGAGAATCCCATTGCAAGACCAACAAGCTGAGGCAAATGAAGAATAGGCATTGTAATATCTTCGGTAAACTTCTTCTGAGAATCAGGCTGCCACATATCGAGCGCCATATGACACAACGGACAAGGCGTCACAATGCAATCGGCACCTGCCTCTCGTGCCGTTAAGCAGCTCACACCATTAGACGTAAGTGCTTCCTGCTCCGCTGGGTATATTGAATGGAATCCACAGCAAGCTAGACGCTGCTCAAAGTCTACATTCGTTGCCCCAAGTGCTTCTGCGATCGTCTCCATCGACTGAGGATTACGCGGATTCTCATACCCCATAACAGAAGGCGGCATAAGAATATGGCACCCATAATAATTAGCAACATGAAGTCCTGTCAAAGGAACGCGAATATGAGCTTTAAGGTTATCAATTCCTATGTCATCCTTAAGTGCCCAAAGATAATGAGTAATTTCACAGGTACCTTTATATTCAAGTCCACTCTCAGCAAGTGCTTCATTAACTTTTTCTTTAAGAGCAGCATCTTCATCAAGGCGTTTTTTTGCTGTTCGCAGCATCAACGTGCACGTATTACAGACTGTCAATATTTTGTCGTAGCCTGCTTGTTCTGCAAGTGCAATATTGCGTGCATTAATAGCAACACCTAAAAAGTCATCGACATCCTGAACTTGAGCCGCACCGCAGCATGTCCATCCCTCAATTTCATTAAGTTTCATCCCTAGGGCCGAACAGGTTAGCTCAGTAGCAGTTTTCAACTCACTAGCCGCAGATTCGAGCGTACATCCAGGGAAGAACGCATAGCGTAGCGAAGCCATGTCAGTCCTCCTTTTGTATGGTCTGAGAAAATTCATAGAGCTTACGTACATCTTTAATCCCCTTGATGGGCCTCGGCATATCGAGAGGATTCATTTTTCCAGCAACCACCATACGCATCGCAAAGGGAATACGATTTTTAAGCGTCTTATACATGCCCTCAGTATGGAGCGCTAGCATGGTTTCGTTAAGCTTTCCTGTCTTTCGAACATCGTTATAGAACGAATAGGCATGACGAGCACCCATACTATTCGTCTCACCCATAGAAAGAGCTTGGCGACGCATAAATGAAATTTCGTCAGCAATAGGAATCTTCTTTGCACATTTTGTCGTGCACTGCTGACAATGAATGCACTTCCATAGATCATTGTCGAGAACAACATGAACACGTTCCTCATGTGCCCCATCGCGAGAATCACGCAGATAGCGGTACACCTTATTCAAGATAAAAGGACCTGGATAATTTCCTGTTTCATAGTTCAATTCACGGCATTCAGATGCGCACATGCCGCACATAATACAGTCAGCAGGAGCTGCGATTTTGTGAAAATCACTCTGCGACTGCAAATGATCATGACGATCGTCGCGTTCGATAAGCCAGGGCTTAAAATTCTTTTCTTTTTCGGCCACAGGATCAAAGTCAACGACGAGATCGCGAATCACCTTAAAGTGAGCAAGTGGCTCGAGAACAAATCGATGAGATTGGTACGTTGTAATAAGATCGTCAATCTGCGTTTCGCATGCAAGAAATGCACTGCCATTAACTCGAATAGCACAACTGCCACAAATCGCATGACGGCATGCAGAGGTAAAATTGAGCGTCGGATCTTGCTGCTCACGAATCTTAGTCAAACATCCAAGTAACGTATCGGTAGCATACGGCAGGCGATAGTCTTGAACCCACGAATGCTTACCATCAAAACGCTTAATGCTGAAAAGTAGCGTATTCATCAGTACTGCCTCTCCTCTGGCTTGAACCGAGTGATCGCCACAGGGCGATAATCCAGACTAAACGCACCATTGTCATAAGAGACAAGCGTATGTTTAAGATACTGTTTATCATCACGATGCGGATAGTCGGCGCGCGCATGGGATCCTCGACTTTCTTTTCGAGCCCGCGCGCCCATCACAACACTCTTAGCTATGAGTAGCACATTACCGACTTCGACATAATTCAAAAACGCACTATTGTACACTTTCGAATCATCACCAATGCAAACATCACGATAATCCGCTATGCATTCATCGATAATTTTTTCTGCCTCCGCCATTTTAGGTCCATCGCGGAAAATACCCACGTCGTTCCACATTGCTTCTGCCATACGATCGCGAACAGCAAATATATCCTTGCCCGTAGTGCGAGAGCGCATAGCATCAAACCGTTCTTTCCACTGTGAGACCAGAGACTCAAGCTGATCAACGGGAGCAAATTCACGAGTTCGTGCTGCTTCAAGTGCTGCCTTGCCTGCCTGACGACCAAAGAAGACTACTTCAGCAACAGAGTTGCCTCCTAGACGATTGGCTCCATGAACCGAAATACAACTACACTCTCCTGCTGCATAGAGCCCATCAATTGCCGTTGCGCATGTTTTATAGTCGACTACGTCAATACCACCCATCATGTAATGATTCGATGGACGCACAGGAACGGGATCCGTTACCAT
>DIDE01000100.1 GCA_002417975.1 Eggerthellaceae bacterium UBA5808 | reverse complement strand
TATTGTCGTTCACACCGATAATCGTGCCGTTGAGGAAACAGCACAGGAAATATTGCGTTATTATGATTTAGCTCATCCGGAATCGTCAAAAGTCGATTCTTCTATTGAGAACTGATGTCGCGTCTAAGGAGAAAAAGGTGTCCGAAGAAGTGAAACGGGTCTATGCATTCGGCAAGGATGCAGACGGCAACAATGTAACGGAAGGCAACACGAATATGAAGCCTGCCCTCGGCGGTAAAGGTGCAAACCTCGCTGAGATGGCTAATATCGGTCTTCCTGTGCCTCCGGGATTCACAATTTCATGTCAGACATGTATGGAGTATGCCAATGCGGGGAATGTATGGCCCGATGGCGTATTGGATACTATCCACGAATACCGTCTCGATCTTGAAAAACGTATCGGTAAACAAATCGGTGATCCCGAGGATCCTCTGTTGGTGTCTGTCCGCTCTGGTGCTCCCATTTCAATGCCAGGAATGATGGATACGGTCCTCAACCTTGGTTTGAACGACCAATCTATCAATGGTCTCGTTAAGCAGACGAACAATCCTCGCTTTGCTTGGGATTCGTATCGTCGTTTCATCCAGATGTTTTCTAACGTAGTCATGGGACTTGACAGTGACTTGTTCGAGAATGCTCTGAATGTCATGAAAAATGATCGCGGTGTCGAAAGCGATACCGAACTAGCTGCGGAAGATCTCCAAGAGCTCGTTGAAGTCTTTAAAAAGATCTTCTCCGAGAATGTTGATCCTGCTCAGTATCCTGATCTTGCACAGAATGGTGTTGCAATATTCCCACAGGATCCAATGGTTCAGCTCCAGCATGCTATTGAAGCTGTCTTTGGCAGTTGGGATAACTCACGCGCGATTCTCTATCGTAAACAGAACAAAATCCCTGAGGATCTTGGCACTGCTGTCAACGTTCAGTGTATGGTCTTTGGTAATAAGGGTGATACATCTGCAACAGGCGTTGCATTTACGCGTAACCCTGCAAATGGTAATAAAGAATTTTACGGCGATTATCTTGTTAACGCTCAAGGCGAAGATGTTGTTTCTGGTATTCGTAACACGAGTCCTATCTCCGATCTTAAGCATTGCCCGGGACTCGAAGAGGCTGGTAAACAGCTCGAAGAGGTATTCACTATTCTCGAGAATCATTTCCGTGATATGTGTGATATCGAATTCACTATTGAGCAGGGACATCTGTTCATGCTTCAGACGCGTGTAGGAAAGCGTACTGCTGCTGCTGCGTTGCATATTGCTATTGAGATGGAAAAAGAAGGCCTCATCACCAAGAAAGAGGCTGTGGGACGCGTCAATCCAGAACAACTTGATCAGCTTTTGCATCCACAATTCGATCGTGATGCTGATGTTGATATTCTTGCTCATGGTCTTAATGCAAGCCCTGGTGCTGCTGTTGGTGAAGCAGTATTTTCTGCGACTGATGCTGTTGCTGCAGCAAAGGCTGGCAAGAAGTGCGTTTTGGTCCGTTGGGAAACGACTCCTGACGACCTCGCCGGTATGATTGCTGCTGAAGGTATTCTTACGAGCCATGGTGGAAAAACAAGTCATGCTGCTGTTATTGCACGTGGTATGGGTGCTCCTTGCGTATGTGGCGTCGATATTCTTAAGATTGATGCTGAGAAGAAGGAAGCTGCTGTTTCTGGAACCGATATCGTAATCGCGAAGGCGATATGATTTCGCTCGACGGACAAACCGGCATCGTTGCTCTTGGCGCTGTTCCTTTGGTTATGCCTGAGCTGACTGGCGACCTTGATACAATCCTTGAGTGGGCAGATGAATTCCGTACCCTCGGTGTTCGCGCTAATGCTGATAATCCTGAGGATGCTCAACTCTCTCGCAAGTTCGGTGCAGCAGGCATCGGCCTGTGCCGTACTGAGCATATGTTCCTTGGCGAGCGCAAGCAGATTATTCAGACGTTCATCCTCAATGAGGATCAGGACATCCGTAATGAGGCTTTGGCTCAGCTGCTTAAGGTTCAGACTGAAGACTTCCTGGGTATGTTCCGTGCCATGGACGGTCTACCGGTTGTTGTCCGTCTGCTCGATCCACCTCTGCATGAGTTCCTCGAGAGCCCACGTGCCCTTGATGTGGAAATTGCGCACATGGAAGAGCAACATGCTCCTGCAAAGGAACTGGCTGCAAAGCGTAATTTGATGGCTCAGATCGACGCAATGAGCGAAGCAAATCCGATGCTTGGTCTTCGTGGTTGTCGTCTAGCTATTCTGTTCCCAGAGCTCGCTGCTATGCAGGTTCGTGCTATTTCGACTGCTGCTGCTAAGCTCAAGAAAGAGGGACTTAATCCTCAGCCTGAAATCATGATTCCTCTCGTCAGTGTTGTAACTGAGCTGGAAGCGCTCCGCAAGGAATGTGAAGACGTTGTTGTCGCTGTGGCTAAGGAAGAAGGCGTAGAGCTCAACATTAAGATCGGTACTATGATCGAGCTTCCTCGTGCTGCTGTGACTGCTGACCAGATTGGTGCAAAAGCTGACTTCTTCAGCTTTGGTACCAACGACCTTACTCAGACGACGTTTGGCTTCTCTCGTGATGATGCAGAAGCTAAGTTCCTGCCTCGTTACCTTGAGCGTCATCTGCTTCCTTGCAATCCATTTGCGACGATTGATGCTGGTGTTGCAGAACTCGTACGTATGGGCTGCGAAAAGGGCCGTGCTGCTAACCCTGACATCCAGTTGGGTGTTTGCGGCGAGCATGGTGGAGATCCTGATTCCATTACGACGTTCGACAAGATCGGTCTTGACTACGTCAGCTGCTCACCATATCGTGTACCTGTTGCTCGCCTTGCTGCTGCTCAGGCTGCGATTGCCCGTGAAGCTAAGTAATAAGATTCAGACATTAGGATGCGTTGCATCTGATTGTTGTGCGTATGATAGAACCCGCGAATTAATCGCGGGTTCTATTTTTTTATACGCAAAGTAGACGTATACGTTGAAAGTGGCTTGTAACACACGCCCTTGGAGAACGGTCAACCTGATTGATGTCTAAGCTATTTGTTTTTAAGGCGTCAATAGGAGGAGGTGGGCGTTCTTTTCGCGTTTTAGCCTATAGGCTTCTTGTTCGCTTCAAATATATCGAGTATATTGTAAAAAGAGCGGAACGTTATGTATCGGCATAATTGCAGGTAATGGTACTTCCGCTAGCTATGACGTCTAGCTGGATGTGGCATATGCTTTTGCGTTGCTCATCAAACGTCAACCGTATATCCGAATAGACTATATCTACGCGGGTAAAAAGGGGGCGACTGGTTTCGACATGGCAGGTTTGAACTGAGGAGCAGGCCGTGGTCTCCTCGCCACGTTAAACAGGGGTACCGTCAAATTTAATTGACAACAAGAACTATGCTCTCGCTGCTTAAATAAAAGTAGCGATGTCTATCTTGGAGATTTCCCCGATCCGAGTGCGACATCATTTAGGGGAATGCTTTCAAACACGTGGACGGTATGGTTTGAAAAAAGATTGAACCGACTAGATTGATGCGAAGCACGTCGGCAAGCGTTGCATCGATCGAATATAAAGTGCCGACTAAGCCTGTAGCGCTTTGGGAATGATCTGGTATGGACCGGGGTTCGATTCCCCGCGCCTCCACCATGCAAGTGATAAGATGCTTTGCCTCTATCTTAGGTGAAGCATCTTTTTTCATAGGTATATCGATCTCTGCAAACTTTGTTTACAGCGTATATGCGATTCCGTTTATTCTTGCGAATCTTTGCCTCTATTGGTGACGATTTCGACCATCAATCTGCGGGGATTAGATTTGAATAGTGTTACTATGAAACTGGATGAAAAAGGTGCTTTTACCTAGTGAAGCGCATGTTAATCACAATGTGCGGTTTTGAGTTGCACTTTGTTACTAGAGCGCGTTATTGTCGAATAAGGACGACGTGAATGCTGCACGTTAGGTAAAAGACGTCTGGGAGAGACGGGCTCGGAATAAGAGAGGTCGATTAAGATGATTCATCGTACTGTCTTGATCGCCGGAAACTCAAAGGCGGAACGCGCGTTTGCGCTTAAAACGCTTAGTGGAGCATTCGGAATATTGGAGCCTGATACGTTTGCCCAGGCATATGACCTGCTGCGTGATTCAACGATTCCTATTTCGGTTTTACTCCTTTGCATTAATTCATGTGATGAAGAAGCACTTCATTTCCTCAAAGATATCTATAACAATGCAACGCTCTACGGTATACCAACCGTAGTCCTGTCCAACCACTACGATCCCGAACTCGATGATCGTGTGCGAAGTATTGGCGCGATCGACTATCTTGGTGGTGTTACTGATATCAAGCAACTCAAGCGTCATGTCGCTCAAGCTGCTCGCCAACAAGAGCTTAATGCGCCGGTAATCCGTAATAAACTTATTAAAGAGATTCGCTATCAACTTGATCATGATGAACTGACAGGAATCTATTCCTTGCCAGCGTTTTGTCGTGCTACTGAACATATGATCCACTTTTATCCCAATAGGGCGTACATGATCGTTCGTTGGGATATCGAAAAATTTAAACTTGTTAATGAAATGTGTGGCGTAAAGAGTGGCGATGCATTGCTCTGTGCAGCAGCGCATAGTCTATCGGTTCATCTTCATTCTAAGGGTACGTTTGGACGTCTTGGGCCTGCAAGCTTTGCTATGTGTCTTGTTGCCGACAAGGACAACGTGCTTATTATCGTTGACAGTATTATTAAAGATTTGAGGATTGCATTTAAGGAAATTGGTCTTGAACAGCTAGATCTTATAGATGCTGGTGTATATCTTATCGAGGACCGCAACATTCCTGTTAATACCATGTGTGATCGTGCAGGCATGGCACTCCAGACAATTCGGGATGATTTCTCAAAGCATGTTGCTTTTTTACAATAGCGACTTGCGTCAGCATATGATTGACGACCAAGAGATGCTTGAGCGTGCTGAAAAAGCTATAGTAAACGAGGAATTTAAAGTCTACCTTCAGCCCGTATGCAGTATAACAACGGGAAAGATTGCGTCTGCTGAGGCTCTCGTTCGATGGGAAGACCCTGAGAACGGTCTTATATCTCCTGGTTCGTTCATTCCTCTTTTTGAACATAATGGGTTCATCTCCCGACTTGATTACTACATGTGGGAGCATGTCTGTCAGCTTCTAGGAGAGGCTCTTAAGCATTCTTCTACTATTCTTCCGGTCTCGGTAAATATCTCACGTAAAAGCCTTTACAATCGACATCTATTTGATGACATCGTTGGCCTTGTAAAAAAGTATGGCGTTGATCCTAAATTCTTTCGTATTGAAATAACGGAATCGGCCTATATGCACGACCACGATTTGCTTATTAAAACGGTTACGCAGCTCCAAAATTATGGGTTCACTATTTTGCTTGATGATTTTGGTAGTGGCTATTCTTCGTTCAACGCGCTCAAGGATATACCGGTTGATATTCTTAAGATCGATATGAAGTTCATGGAAGGTTTTGAAGGGGGAGGCCGTGTTGGCGCGATTGTCGTTTCTATTTTGCGTATGGCACGTTGGCTGAATCTTTTTGTAGTTGCAGAAGGAGTCGAAACTGAACTTCAATTTGACTTCCTTCGTACGTCAGGATGCGACTATGTCCAGGGCTATCTGTTCTCAAAGCCTCTTTCGGTTGATGATTATAAAGAGTTTGTTTCATCGAATCCCTCAGTTGAATTGATGCCTCCCTGCGATTTCACGTTATATAACATCGATGATCTTATGGGGTCTGATCGTCTCTTTAACCGAATCATGGATTCGGTGGTGAATGCCTATGTCATCTATGTCTACCATGATCATGATTTAGAAATGTTCCGTGCGAGTAACGGCTATTTTAAGCTATTTGATAATGGCATCGAGGGTTTTAAAGATGAGGCTGCTCATACGCTTAACCTTATACATCCAGACGATCGGCAATCATTCATTGATGCGTTTGAATATGTAGCACAGCATCGTGGGTCAAAGCACGTTGACGTTCGTCATGTATTGTCTGACCAGACCTATATTAATCTATCAGCTATGATCCTCTATGTTGGATATGCTAATAATCGCTATCTCTGCTTTACTACGTTTACCGTAGAAGACGGTACTGTACCTATGTCTACACAAAGCGAAATCCCTGATCAATCGTAAGACGATATAGTATCTGTGCGTTACGGATATTGCTCGATCTTATAATGAAAGCGAAGATATTGAAGCTTTCGTCTAGGTATATTTTCCAAACGGAAAAGTCGTCTATACTGAAACTATGAATACACGATCACATAGTAATGCGTTGTCTCCTATTGGAGTATTCGACTCAGGGTTTGGCGGACTTACCGTCATGCGCGAAATTATCAAGGCATTGCCACACGAAGATATTATGTATGTGGGCGATACTGCGCGCTGTCCCTATGGTCCTCGTAGCCTTGATGAGGTTGACAGCTTTGTGCAGCAGATTGGCTCATGGCTTATCGATCATGGTGTAAAGATGATCGTAATAGCTTGTAATACTGCTACGGCAGCTGGTCTTGTGCATGCTCAACAAACGTTTTCAGTTCCAACCATAGGAGTCGTAGAGCCAGGTGCGCGTGCAGCAGTTCATGCGACTATTAATCGTAAAGTTGGTGTCATTGCAACAAAAGCAACGGTTGATTCCGAAGCGTATGCACATGCAATTCGCAATCTGGATGCAGGCATCACGGTGTTTTCGACTGCGGCGCCGCGCTTTGTCGAAATCGCAGAGCAGGGATTGCGTATGGCTGATGGTCCAATAGAGAATTTCACTGCTCAAGCATCGCATGTGTATATTCGCCCTGCTTTTCGTGAGATTGCGAAGGATTACCTTGAGCCACTTCGCCGTGCAGAAGTTGATACGCTTGTATTAGGTTGTACACATTTCCCTTTGCTCAAAACGCTTATTGGTGGTGTGATGGGGCATGATGTGCGGTTGATCTCATCAGCGCTTGAAGTGTCTCGCGATGTGTCAGAAATCCTGCGACGTCAGGATCGGTTAGCAGACGATACGCATATGCCGCATTATGAGTTTTATAGTACGGGCGATAATGTCGAGGAATTTAGCGTATTCGGCAGTCGCGTTCTGAATATGCCGCTTGCATCTGTCCACCATCTCGATTTTGACTAATGCTATCGCATGGGATCTATCGTATCTATTGAATGAATAGACGCATATAAAATTATTTGCCCTCTATCAGAAGGTGAGTCGCTATGAAGACTATTATTATCGCCAGTAATAACGCGCATAAGATTGAAGAGATCGAAACCGCGCTTGATTTTGATGGGTGGACATTTCAATCGATGCGACAGGCAGGTATTGCATCAGATCCTGAAGAAACCGCTGACTCGTTCGAAGGCAATGCTCGCATTAAGGCTGAGGCTGTTCGTGCGCTTTGCTCTGGTCAGACAGCTGTTTTAGCTGATGATTCTGGTCTTGAAGTAGATGCACTTGATGGTGCTCCCGGAGTACGTTCCGCACGTTATGCCGGTGAACCGTGCGACGATGCATCGAATAATGCGAAGTTACTTAGGGAACTTGCACAGGTTCCTGCCGATCAACGTACGGCACGCTTTGTTTGTACGCTCGTGATGCTTGATGGCGATACAGAATATACAGTACGCGGTACCATCGAAGGATCTATTGGTTTCGAAGCTCGAGGAGAGCAAGGATTCGGATATGATCCGCTCTTTTTACCCGATTGCCTTGGAGGTAACCAAACATTTGCTGAGGTATCTCAGGAAAGAAAAAATGCGATATCTCATCGGGGTAATGCACTTCGTAAACTCAAAGATCGGTTAAGCGCTGCATATCTATAGCGTTTCACTAGGACATATGTATTGTTTTAAAACACCAACGAGCGCAGGCTCGTTGGTGTTCTCTATTTACGCCCTTTGGTCGAAGTAACTCAACCATAAGGTCTTTTCTTACCGTCCAAATTTACTCATTGTCTTCACTAGAGACAATTTTATGCTATATTCCATGCTTATTGTTAGAAATTAGTATCATTTACCGCTGATACGTAATTCAACGATTAATTCGGATGGTTCATTGCTAGAAAGGGTTCTCATGAAGAGAAGCTTAACTCCAACGTGCTCAAAACGTGTGATCTGTATTGTATGCGCGCTTGCTTTATCGACGTGCATGTTTCCTGCGCCTGTGTTTGCTGACGGCACTGATAGTGTGTCCAAAGGGGCACAAGCGACTGATTCAGTTGATGACGATGCGTATACTTTGAGTGAATCAGTAATTGATGATCGCACAGTTGATTCTGCTGGATTAAATTCACAGGAATCTAGTGGCTCACAAGTTGATTCTACTTCGTTGGAACCTAGTCAGCAGACATCAAATACCGATGATCAGGCAACGAATGGTGCGCAAACAGCGGAGACATCTCAGTCAACTACTGACGTACAGCATGACACTGATTCGGGAAAAATAATCGATTCATCAACGGTTGACTCGAATACTCAGACGGATGCTTTACCGTCGGCTCCATCCACTGACGACAATACGTTAGAAGCTCTTGGATCGTCAACTTATACAGGATCCATTATGATTGGTGGCAATAAGGTTGATTGTCTCTATACGCTTGACCGAGATACACTAACAGCATCAATTGGTGATGGATCACATACAGCCATCGCAAAAGATGCAGCTGGAGATGTAATTCTGCCAACAACAGTTTCGACGGAGGGAATTACCTATACGGTTACGGCACTTGAAAACAATTGTTTTAAACAATGCACGGGTTTAACGTCTACTGGTCTTAACGACAAATCAACGATTACAACGTTTGGCAATTCTTGCTTCTCGGGTTGTAGTGGCTTAATCTCGACGGGTCTTAAAAATAATTCGTCGGTAACAAGCCTTGGTGATTCTTGTTTCCTTAGTTGCAGTCGTTTAACCTCGACAGGCTTAGATGGCAATTCATCAGTGACGAGTCTTGGCAGAGATTGCTTTAACTATTGCACGGGGCTAAAATCAGCTGGTTTGACGAAGAACTCTGCGGTTGAACAACTCAGTGAATCGTGCTTCCATGATTGTACGTCCATGGAGTCGACTGGATTAGAGTCCAATACGCGGATAACTGCTCTTCCTGATGCCTGCTTTGGCGGTTGTACTGCTCTAAATTCAACGGGTCTTTCAAATAAGGATTCATCGATACAAAGTCTTGGCAACGATTGCTTTGATGGTTGTGCGAGTCTGCTTTCTACCGGTTTAGATGGTAATGCGTCGGTTGAATCTCTTGGCGATGCATGCTTTACGAATTGCCTTGCTCTTACATCGACCGGTTTAGATAAAAATAAGAGTGTTAGTTCGCTTGGGAGCCTATGCTTTATGGGTTGTCCTGTTTTGGAATCTACCGGGCTTGCTAGTAATACAAAGATTAGTTCACTTAGTCGTTTTTGCTTTTCTAATTGTATAAAGCTTACTTCTACCGGTCTTGATGGCAATACAGCAATTACATCGCTGGATATGGCATGCTTTTTGGGCTGTTCTCAATTGTCTTCTACGGGTCTTGAACATAATTCATCAGTTAGTTCTATTGCTATGGCGTGTTTTGCCTGCTGCGCAAATTTGAAACAGGCTGCATTGCCAAGTTCACTTACTTCGTTAGATCAAATGATTTTTACTGCCGGGGATGATGATGAACTCGTTGGTGCGTCTGCTCTTGAATCGGTATGCTTTTATGGCGATAAGCCGACGACGCTGAACGATGATTGGCTTAAAGGTACCAAAGAAAACGTTAAGGTCTATTATCTCGCGGAGCGATCAGGATGGTCCACTGCTGATAGTTCTGCTAAATTGCGGACTGGCGATACGCTTTTGCCTCTTTATAAGACGATCGTGAATGGTGGAAGTCCTGCTGTGTCTTCGAACCCCTGGTGTACCTTGGATGAATGTGCATCAGTTGGACGCTATGCGCCAGGTGAGAAAGTAGCTGTATCTGCGGATCAAACTAATTTCGATCATTGGTCAGTTGCGGAATCAGCGGTGTCGGTAAACGTTGCTGATGCGACAGCGTCGTCAACGACGTTTGTAATGCCTGCTGCAAATGTGACGTTGACTGCGCAGTACCATTCTGCTTCTGTACCATCTTCGGATTCTGCAGATACAGCAAATGGTGTAGATGCTAATGACCAAGATTTCGATTCTGAGAGCGATTCTACATCGGCATGCGATCAGGCTGCCTACAACCAAGAGACGGTATCTCAATCAGTGTCAACGACAAACCAAACTACTACGAATGCATCAACTACAGCAGTGACAGGGGACACCATAGGGGTGTTTGTTGGATTAGCTAGCGCACTTTGTGTACTGGGCCTTATTGCTATGGCGTTGTGCCGTATGCGCATTACCTCTATGCGTAAAAAATAGGCGAACAGTGTCGATCTTTTAAATAATTTCAAGATAGTTGTTGAGCAGAGGCGACTCTCTGCTATAATGCAAAAGCTGTCTGATCGACGGGACGTGGCGCAGTTTGGTAGCGCGCCTGCTTTGGGAGCAGGATGTCGCAGGTTCGAATCCTGTCGTCCCGACCATCGACAGCACGTGCGGGTGTGGTTCAATGGTAGAACTTGAGCCTTCCAAGCTCATAACGCGGGTCCGATTCCCGTCACCCGCTCCATATGATGCGTATAACCAGCTCGGCGCCAATTGGTGCTGAGCTGGTTTTCTTTTGCTAGAGTACTTTTGATTGGGAGAGCTTTATTGTGAATACATAACAGCAGTGCTATAACAGTCGTTTTGAGGCTATAAAAATCGCATCCCCTTTTCCAAGGAGATGCGATTGTACTCTGTGAATATGCCGTTGATAAACGTACTATTCGGTTCCCATATCCCAAGAATTGAGATATTTTTCTTGCTCTGGAGTAAGCGTATCAATGGATACACCGAGTGTTTGAAGCTTTACACGTGCGATTGAGTCATCTATCTCTTCTGGCACATCGTAGCAATCAGACTTCATTTCAGATGCATGCTGAACCATATATTCAGCGCAGAGTGCTTGGTTTGCAAAGCTCATGTCCATAACGTTGGCAGGATGGCCTTCAGCGCCGCTCAGGTTAACAAGACGGCCCTCGGCAAGCAAGATGATGGTTCTTCCGTCTTGCAACGTGAATTCTTCAACCATTGGTTTGAGCTGCTCGTGCTTGACGGAGTTTTCTCTGAGCCATGGAATATTAATTTCTGAGTTAAAGTGTCCGCTGTTGCAGATGATGGCGCCGTCTTTCATATTGTTATAGGCTGGCTCGTCGATAACATTCAAATCTCCCGTAACGGTAATCCAGATATCCGCTTCGCGTGCAGCTTCTGCGCATGGCATAACGCGGAATCCGTCCATATGTGCCTCGAGTGCTGCGACTGCGTCGACTTCGCAGATAATAACATTACAGCCCATACCGCTTGCACGTTTTGCAAGTCCTTTGCCGCACCATCCATAGCCCGATATAACCATTGTTCGACCGGCGAGCAAACGGTTAGTAAGACGGATAACGCCATCAAGCGATGATTGACCTGTTCCATAGCGATTATCAAAGAAATGCTTAGTTTTAGCCTCATTGACTGCGATGATGGGGTAGCGGAGTGCGTTCTGTGCAGCCATCGCCCTGAGTCTAACAACGCCGGTAGTTGTTTCTTCGGTTCCGCCGATGATGCCTGAAAGTATATCGGTACGGGATTCGTGGATGCGACTTACGACGTCTGCGCCATCGTCCATAGTAATTTGTGGTTTCGTGTCGATGATTGCATCAACATGATGATAATACGTCTCTGTGTCTTCGCCCTTGATTGCATGAACGTCGATTCCAAAGTCCTTGACGAGTGAGGCAGCGGTATCGTCTTGGGTGGAAAGAGGATTTGAGGCGCATAGATGGACTTCAGCTCCACCTGTAGCAAGCGTTCTCATAAGATTTGCAGTTTCGGTCGTTACATGCAGACACGCTCCGATGCGTACACCCTTGAGTGGCTTTTCGCGTTCGAATCGTTCGCGAATACTTGCTAAAACAGGCATATCTCTATCTGCCCATAAAATACGTGCGAGTCCAGCTTGTGCCAAGCTTTCGTCTTTGATCTCGCTTTTCATACACACCCTCTGTTCTATTCGATTACGGCATAGGTAATAATACCAACCATAGATGCTCTCATTGGACGTCGGTAAAGCTTAGATCGTGTTGAGAGCATCGCATGTTCTAAGTTAATTATCCCTCAATATGACTTAGATTGTGCTCATTTGGATCGTATATCTCAGAATACCAATATCTTATGCGTTGTAAGCTTGCAATTGATGGATGGTGTTGTCGCGATAGCTCATGTAAATATTAGGGTACATTTTCCTGAACGTTTTTATGGAGGCACTATGCAGATTCTGCGAAGCTATGCGCAAATAGTGCCTTCAGTGCGGTCCGCTCGGTGACAAATTGGGAATAGGTATCGTTTTCTAAGCAAAAAGTCTCTATAATCGAGCCGCTTGTGAATAGAATCTTTTTATGAGGATATAGGGGCAGCTTTCTAGGATGCATGAGGTGCTGTTCGCTAATGAGCTTATTGAATCTTTGTAGGAAGTTAAGGGTCAATTAAAGGAGTATACGTGCTCGATCAGCTATTTTCGCAGGTGTCGTTTGTCGATATCTTTAACTTCTGCGTATTTCTGACCTTTTCTTGCTGCTATCTTTATCAGCTTTATTATGTCTTGGTCACGTTGACACGAAAGCCGCCTAAGCATATTGCTGAGCGCAATCATCGTTTTGCTGTCATGATCTCTGCGCGTAATGAGAGTCAGGTTATTGGCGATCTTATCCATAGCATTCATGTTCAAAATTATCCGCAAGATCTCATCGATATTTTTGTCGTTGCCGATAATTGTACCGACGATACTGCTGATATTGCCACGCAAGCTGGCGCACATGTATTTGAACGTGAGAACCAGGATAGCGTTGGCAAGGGCTATGCCCTCGATTTTTGTTATACACGCATTCAGCAATACTATGGTGATCGTGACTATGAAGCATATTTCGTTTTCGATGCGGACAATGTACTCGATGTAAATTATTTCCGCGAAATGAACAATGTGTTTGACTCAGGTGCTATTGCTTCGACAAGTTATCGTAATTCCAAAAATTATGACAGTAATTGGATTTCTGCTGGGTATGCTGTTTGGTTCTTGCGTGAGGCAAAGTATTTAAATCAGTCCCGATTAACACTTCATACAAGTTGTGCTGTTTCGGGAACTGGTTTTTATGTAGCTGCTGATGTGCTCCGTCGTGCGGGTGGATGGAAATGGCATTTGCTCACTGAAGATATTGAGTTCTCGACTCAGACAATTCTTTCAGGGGAGCGAATCTCGTATTGTCCTACCGCGATTGTCTACGACGAACAACCTATCACGTTTAAGGATTCTTGGAATCAACGTTTTCGTTGGGCAAAAGGGTTCTATCAAGTATTCGGTCATTATGGATGGAATCTTGCGAAAGGTGTGTTCACTAATAAAAAGGGTTCACGTTTTGCTTGCTACGATATGTTGATGACTATTGCGCCAGGTCTTTTACTTACCGTTGTTTCTGTCATTTTTAATATTGCTATTATTGTTCTAGCGTCAATGGGATTCATGTCTACGGGTGTCATGATCGCTTCGAGCGCATCATCGATCGTATTTTGCGTACTTAACTATATGCTCTTCATGTTCCTGTTTGGCGTGTTAACAACCTTTACTGAATGGGATTCTATTCATTCAACGACGGGTAAAAAGGTTCTGTATATGTTCACGTTCCCGCTCTTTATGATGACGTATATACCGATTGCAATTGCCGCGCTCTTTAAAAAGGCAAGCTGGAAGCCGATTAAGCATAGTATTACGGTCGATGTATCAGAATATGCTACTGCACAGCAGCACGATGAGGTCATACGCTAAGGACTTATCGTACGAATGTGCTTGGACTCGATAGAAGTGCATTAATTTAATAGCAGTTTTGCTCATATGCGTGCTGTGGCATTTCTTGGTTGAACATGATCGATGTAAGTAATAGATGAGTAAGGCCTACAGAAGCAATCCGTAGGCCTATTTTATTACCCTCGAGAGAGGAAATTATAATGCTGCAAGTTCCTGTTGCTGCTTGTCATGATACAGATACTAATGGCTATTTCTTGTATGCATGAGGGGGGATAAACGGTACCAAGCTTTATAACATATATTGATGCTCTTTGTACCGTGGGAGCGGAAGCTCTTTGGCCAACGCAATGCGCAATTTGTGACAAGCGCGGTTTGCCATTGTGCGATTCCTGCAGAGGACATTTGCCCTATCTTGATCTATGGCGTGCCTGTCCTCGTTGTGGAGCGCCTTATGGCAGGCATCAATGTACGGAATGCACGAATGAAAAGCTCAAAGAGCTTGGCCTTACTTCGCTTCCTTTTGATTCATGTGTGAGTGCACTTCACTACAATCGTGATAGCGCTCATATTGTTCGTTCCTATAAAGACAAAGGAGATCGACGCCTTGCTCAATTTCTTGCTTATATGATTGCGTGTGTAATTCCTCCTGAGTGGATAGTACTTGATGTAAAAAGGCAAACAAGCATAATAACCTATATTCCTACGACATCGCGTGCATATCTTAAACGAGGTTTTGATCATATGGCAGGTATTGCTCAGGTGGTTGCATCGTTGACAGGGTTGCCTCTTTATTCGCTTTTTACCGTTTCTGAAACGCTTGATCAACGCACATTATCCCGTAGTGAACGTTTTGATAATATGCGCGGGAGCGTGCAGCTTCGACCTGAAGCACGCTGTATTATGCCGATTGAACGAGTCATTGTTCTTGATGATGTTTTTACGACGGGTGCGACACTCTGTGCTGCGTGTACAGCTCTCCGTTCTTGTGGCGGCAAGCGCATTACCTGCGCAACATGTATACGCGTATATTAACGGTTTTTGTGTGGTTGTGTGTTTGTACGCTTAAAGGTAAGAAATCATTTCTGGTCACCTAATTTTTAAGAGTACTATAAGGAATCGTGTTTTGTGGCTTATTAGTTTTGTGACGTATAGGGAAATTGAGCAGTTTCAAGTATGGACTGGGATATCTGATAAAATTTAAGAGCTTCATACGGGTCTGTAGTTGCGGATAGTATCCAATTCCATGGCAGATGCGGTCAAAAGGATCCACATAAGTTATGTGTGCCATTGAGGTACGCATAATGAGCATGGCGCATTCTAGATGTAAGTCGTACCGTTCGTTTATAAGCTGACATGTTGTCGCACGGACGAGAGAATGATGGTGAAAGCTCAGTTCCAGTACGCGAGTGTGGGGTCAAAGACTAGGTCAGCCGTTTGGAGTATTGATTAATGGTAATAAGTGAATGGAGGATTGCGGGCATGAAACGTTCCACGGTGTTGCTGGTCGCCGGTGTTCTCGCGATGTCGTTACTACTGTGCTTAGGTGGGTGTTCTTCGAATACGCTCCTTTCCTCGACTCCCTATTCACCCGAAATGAAAAGTGCTCAGGTCGCTCCACCTACGATTGGTGAGAACGGTGTTTTACGTGTTGGTGTTAATTCCAACAACGCTCCTTTTGCAAGTCAGGCATCGGGCAAAGTTGTTGGACTTGACGTTGATACTGCTGCAGCAATTGCTGATGAGCTAGGTCTCAAACTTGAGATTGTTGATGTTGGCAGCGATCCTGAAGGCGCTTTGGAAGACGGAACGATCGATATAGCAATGAATATCGAGAAATCCGATACGAATTCACGTTCCTTTGCGTTAACCGATCCATATGTCCAGACAGCGGTTGCGCTGTTTGCTCAATCAGGAACAAGTGCTCCTTCTTCTTCATCATTACTTACTCAATCGATCGAAGCTCAATCTTCGTCTTTGAGCGCTTGGCAAGTTACCAATCAGTATGGAGACTCTGCACTTAAAACAACCTCTGATCTAAAAGGGGCATTTGCTGATCTGAGCTCTGGATCGACGAAGTATGTTGCTGCTGATGCTGTTATCGGCACCTATGTAGCAAAGGTCTCATCGTGTGATGCTTCGATCGTTGCTTTGCTCCAGAAGTCAACGGGATATTGCATTGGCGTGAGCAGCTCAAATACCGATTTAAAAAATGCAGTTTCGAATGCTCTTTCGACTATTCAAAGTAATGGCGTTATGAATGTCATTCAAACGCAATGGCTTGGTGCTCCGCTTGATATCAGTTCTGTTCCCGTTGTGACTACTTCGAAGTCGACCTCAAGTACCACCTCATCTTCAAATTCGTCAACAAAGAACTCTTCGACGAGCAATACATCGAATACATCTAGCTCATCGTCTAGCTCTAACAGTTCATCGGGCACATCTAGTGGAACGGCAGGATCTAACGCGGTACAAATTGGATAACATCAATACTGGCATTTGAATACTAAAATAAAAAGCAGGGCCTTCGGGTCCTGTTTTTTTGTGTAGGAATGTTACATATTATCTCACCCATAATGGGGTATTTTTATCTAGACCTGCGACTTTTGTCCATGAACCTTACTTTTCCTCTTGCGGGTGACGCTACGTCATACGCTATCTTTCATCACATCGAATTAAACGTCAAAAGACGTATTCGAAGATGCGTGACAGGGAGAGTGTTGTGCAAAATAATAGTGATGAATGTAGCGCATATCGTGCTGGCTATCCGCTTGTGCTTGATATACGTAACCAGAACGTAGTAGTAATTGGTGCAGGTGCGGTTGCCGAGCGAAAGGTGCGTTCACTTCTCGACTACGGTCCATGTATACATGTTGTAGCGCCTCATGCGACTGATCAGATTAAAACATGGGATCGAGAAGGTGACATTGTCTGGTCTCCACGAGCATATCGTAATGGGGATGTTGCCGATTCTATACTGGTTTTTTGTGCGTGTGGCGTTGAATCAGTTGAAAAGAGAGTTCAAGCCGAAGCGCATCATTGCCATACGTTGATTAATGTTGTTGATGTTCCTCGAGCATGTGGCTTCATTGTGCCTTCTGTTGTGTCTCGTGGTCCGCTTCGTGTTGCGATATCGACGTCGGGTGCGGCTCCGGCTGTAGCGCGATCCATACGTTGTTCAATCGAAGATATGTTTGACGCAAACTGGGAACCGTATCTTGAACTACTGGGTAGGGTGCGGCTTCATGCACAGAAAGCGTTGAAAGCATATCCCGATGTACGTCGTGCTGTTCTGCTTGCATCGTCAAAATGCGGTTTTCGAGAGAGAATTGCTGCAGGCGAGCATATTAGTACCGAAGATGCATATGCTACTGCTCTTGATCGTGCTCGTACGTGCGATCGCCCTCTAAAAGTATCTTCTTCAGAAGCAAACATTGACGTTTCATGTCGTTCTACATCGGCAACAATGGGGTGTATGCGCTAATGCATATTCTTGTAGTTGGTCTTAACCATCGAACTGCTGATGTTGAATTGCGCGAGCGTCTTGCAATTCGGAAGACTCATCTTCCTCAAGCGATTCGATCTCTTTGTTCGTATTCTGCCATACGAAGTGCCCTGATTCTTTCGACGTGCAATCGCATGGAACTTTATATTCAGACTGATGATATTGATGAAGCGCGTAATCAATCAATCGAATTTCTTGAGTCTTATCATTCTATTAGCAGAATGCGCTTCACTTCAGCACTCTATACAAAGGCTGATGCTGATGTGACACATCATCTTTTTTCGGTTGTTTGCTCTCTTGATTCGATGGTACTGGGGGAACAACAAATTATCGGTCAGATTCGGTATGCATTTAAAACAGCGCTCAACGAAGGATCGCTAACACTCGTGATGAGCCACCTATTTCGGCAAGCACTTGAAGTGGGCAAACGGGTGCGAAGTCAGACGTCTATTAGCGAGAGTCATGTATCGGTATCTACCGTTGCAGTCGATGTAGCAAAACGTGCATTTCCTGATCTTTCTGTTGCTCGCGTATTGATTGTAGGATCAGGCGAGATGAGCGAACTTGCAGCGCGCTACTTATGTGAGCAAGGTGTACAAAGTGTTGTGGTATCGAGCCGTACTTACGACCATGCATGTCACCTTGCAGATGAATTGCATGGGCAGGCGTGCCGATTTGAAGATCTTAAGACGCTAATTCCCCAGGCTGACATTATCTTGTCTTCAACGGCTGCGCCACATTTTGTTCTAACACCTTCTCTTTTTAAGTCGGTTGATCATCCTATGCTCATTCTTGACATCGCTTTGCCGCGCGATGTTGATCCAGCGTGTGCTCATAACGATCGCATAACGTTGTTTGACCTCGATGACCTTGCTGATGAGGTACAGCGTAATCAAGACAAACGTCGTAGTGCAGCGCAGCAAGCGCGTGCGATTGTAGACGAAGAATGTGATCTATTTAGCTCTTGGGTTGATGAGCACAGCATTACGCCAACGATAAAAGAAATGCGCATGAAAGCTGAGCAGGTGCGTCGTCTAGAAGTTGATCACCTGGTAAAAAATCTTGACATTGATCTCAGTGATCAAGATCGACATGCGATCGATAAAGCGACGAATGCAATCGTCAATAAGCTTTTGCATACACCGACTGTTCGTATGAAAAAGAGCGTGGACAGTGACAGTGATTTTGAATGCGTTGAGGCTGCTCGGTTCTTGTTTGGGCTTTCCGATGGAAGTGTTGAACATTCTCATGTTCTTGCAAATGAAACGCTATCAATTTCTCAATAGATCTTTTATTACGTATGTTTAGCAAAAGGAAGGGTCAGGGAAATGACCGATCGTACGATTGTGCTAGGAAGTCGTGGAAGTGCTTTGGCACTTTGGCAGACTAACTATATTGCTTCTATTCTCAAACGAGCAGTCCCACAGTATACCTACCGTATCGAAGTTATCAAGACGATGGGTGACAAAATTCATGATGTGGCACTGTCTCGTATTGGAGGAAAAGGCCTATTCACTAAAGAACTTGAACGCGCTCTGCTTGAAGGACGTGTAGATTTGTGCGTCCATTCCATGAAAGATATGCCGACGGTGCTGCCTGAGGGGTTATGCATTGCTGGTGTTCCCGAACGCGCTTGTCCTCTTGATGTTCTTGTTGCTCCAGATCAGGGAACGACGATTGATTCGCTCCCTGCGGGATCTCGTGTTGCTACGGGTTCTTTGCGACGCGCTGCTCAATTGCGGCGTCTACGTCCTGATATAGAGACCTGCGAAATTCGTGGAAATGTTGATACGCGTATTAAACGTGTTATGAGCGGGGAATTCGATGCTGCGGTTATGGCTGCTGCTGGAATTGAACGTTTAGGAATGAATGAGGCAATCGCCTCACATATTCCAGCAAAGACGATGATACCAGCAGCAGGGCAGGGAGTCATTGCTCTCGAAACGCGAGCGGATGATGATAGTGCTCGCTCACTATGCCAGGCGATAACTGATACAAAAACTTTGCGTGATGTGAGCGCTGAGCGCTTTATTCTTGCAGCACTTGAAGGCGGTTGTCAGGTTCCTATGGGCGTATATGCTTACAAAACATCTGATGATATGGTCGAAATTGATTCTTTTGTTTCGGCAATTGATGGATCGAATTTCCTTCGAGCTCAGGGTTCTGGCTCTATAGCGACCATTCAATCGATTGCTGAACAAGTTCGGGATGATCTTGTGGCTCAAGGAGCACGGGAAGTTCTTGCACAGGCACGAGGCGATGTACAATGAGCGAAAACGTGTCAATGAAATCGGTGTCTTCAAGCTCACTAGATTCTACAGGTCATACCCAATCAGATTCTGATCTTTCGTCTATGGCATTGCATAGCGAAACTGTTGTGGATTTGGTTGGTGCTGGTCCAGGTGATCCGGGATTGCTTACGGTTGCAGCATGTTCGTGTCTTAAACATGCAGATATCATTATCTATGACTATCTTGCATCTGAAGCAGTACTTCGTTTTGGGCGTAAGGATGCAGAGCGTCATTTTGTTGGCAAAAAGGGATTTAGCCATCATGTGACACAGGATCAGATTAATGATCTTTTGGTCGATTGTGCTAAGCAACATCCTGGTAGTCACATTGTGCGGCTTAAGGGTGGCGATCCTTTTGTATTTGGTCGTGGTGGTGAAGAGGCTCTTGCTCTGCATCAGGCTGGGATTCGCTTTCGCATTATTCCTGGTGTTACAGCGGGAATTGCTGCTCCTGCTTATGCGGGGATACCCGTTACCCATCGCGGTATTTCTTCGTCTGTAACGTTGGTCACAGGTCATGAGATGGCAGGGAAACCTGAGACAGCTATCAATTGGCATGCACTTGCACAGTCGAGTGATACGCTCTGCTTTTATATGGGAATTCGAGATCTTCCTCGAATCGTTGATCGTTTATGCGCCTTTGGCCGCGACCCTAAAACTCCAATCGCATTGGTGCGTTGGGGAACAACTCCTCAACAGGAGGTGTTGGTGGCCACACTCGAAACAGTGGTGGAACGGGTCCATACAACAGGGTTTAGCGCTCCTGCGATTATCGTTGTGGGTGATGTTGTGTCGTTGCATAAACAACTCTCTTGGTATCAGCGTCAGCCTCTTGCAGGTACAACAGTTGTTGTGACGCGTGCGCGGGCGCAGGCGAGCGAAGTCTCTTATCTTATTCGTAGTCATGGAGGGCAAGCGATCGAGTATCCAACTATATCGATCGCACCGCGTGCTGCGCAAGAGTTAGAACCTACGTGCGTGCGTCTTGCACAACCTAATGGGTATGACTGGGTGGTATTTACGAGTGCAAATGGAGTTCGGTGCTTCTTTGACCAGATTAAGGAGCTCGGATACGATGCGCGCTTGCTCGGGTCGGTTCGTGTAGCTGCAATTGGTCCAGCTACAGCTCAGGAACTTGTACTCCATGGCATACATGCTGATCTTGTTCCGCCGCGTTTTATTGCAGAGTCTGTTGCGGTTGAGCTAATCAATGCGGGCGTTGGCCAAGATACGCATGTGCTACTTGCGCGTGCATCTGAAGCTCGTGCAACGCTTCCCGATACATTAGCGTCAGTGGGCGCGACTGTTGATATTGTTCCCTTATATGACACGGTGATACCAGAGGATGAGCAGGCAACGAGTGAGCTGGTCAAGCAGCTTAAGGCTCACAGCATAGATGCAGTGCTTTTTTCCTCTTCTTCTACCGTTCGCAATTTTCTTACACGTCTTGATAGAGCTGTTGGCTCTTCAGAGCGTTGTGCTTTATTGCGATCGGTTGCTCTTATGAGCATCGGACCTGTAACAAGTCAGACTATTCATGAAGCAGGTCTTTGCGAAACGGCTCAAGCCGAGCACTATACAATAACTGGCTTAGTAGCAGCTCTTGAAGCTACGGTTGGTACGAAAGGACAGCGTTCTCTATGATTGGAATCTCAAAACTCTATTGCGGTGCGGTCGAGCCATCTGATGTACTTCGGTATCATCGGAAATCAAGTGAATTGCCCAGTGATTTGCTGCAATTTTCACGCGATAAAAAACCTGTTGTGGTGTGGAACTGTACGCGTACGTGTAATCTGCGTTGTGTCCATTGTTATGCTCAGTCCGAGGCACGCCATTATGATGGCGAGATGACCACCGAAGAAGGCAAAGCGATGATCGATGATCTTGCTGCGTTCGGTTGCCCTGTCTTATTGCTGAGCGGTGGAGAGCCGACATTGCGTCCCGATATGATTGAGCTTGCTCAATATGCAAAAGATGCAGGTATGCGTGTAGTAATTTCAACGAATGGTACGCAGATCACACCAGAGTTCGCTCAGCGTTGCGCAGATGTTGGACTTTCGTATGTTGGTGTATCTCTTGACGGCTCGCGTGAAACACATGATCGTTTTCGCGGCATTGAAGGAAGCTTTGACCGTGCAGTCGAGGGACTAAAAAATGCGCAAGATGCTGGTATCAAAGTTGGCGTGCGCATGACGATCAACAAACGCAACTGGCGCGATATTGACGATATTTTTGATTTGATGGAAGAAAGAAATATCAATCGTGCGTGTTTTTACCATCTGGTGTATACCGGTCGCGGTAGTGCGCTCATTGGAGAAGACCTCAACCATGATGAGACGCGGCAGGCAGTTCGCTTGATTATGGATCGTACCAAGGCATGGTTTGATCGGGGAGGATCTCCTGAAATTCTAACAGTCGATAATCATGCAGATGGTCCTTTTGTCTATCTTGAATTGCTTAAAGAAAATCCTGAGCGTGCTAAAGACGTTCTTCAACTGCTCAAATGGAATCAGGGAAATTCAACGGGTAATGGCATTGCATGTGTAAGCTGGGATGGCGAAGTATATGCTGATCAGTTCTGGCGTCATTTTTCGTTTGGTAATGTCAAAGATCGTCCGTTCAGCGAAATCTGGAGCGATACAAGCCGTACTACTCCGCAGAGCGAATTGATGTATCGACTTAAAGACAAGCGTCCATTCGTTAAGGGTCGTTGTCATTCGTGCAAGTGGCTTAACGAATGCGGAGGTAATTTCCGTGTCCGTGCTGAAGCTGCAACAGGGGATCTGTGGGACTCAGACCCTGCATGCTATCTAACCGATAAAGAAATTGGGATCGAGGAATAACGATGGGATATCCAGACTATCGTCCACGCCGTATGCGCGCTAATGAAACCGTTCGTTCATTTATTCGAGAGACATCACTTTCTCCTGATGATTTTATTTATCCGCTTTTTGTAAAAGAAGGAAAGGGCTGCAAGGATCCTATTCCTTCGATGCCTAATGTATTCCAATATTCGCTCGACATGCTTCCTGCGGAAATTGATGAGCTACGCGTACGGGGGGTTAATGCGGTAATCCTTTTTGGTCTGCCGGATCATAAAGATGAAGTGGGTAGTGGTGCCTATGATGATCATGGTGTTGTTCAAAATGCAATTCGTGTGATTAAAGATCATGCTCCTGATTTTTATGTAGTCACCGATGTCTGCCTTTGTGAATATACGAATCATGGTCATTGTGGACTGGTGGACGATGCGGGATACGTTCAAAACGATCCAACGCTTGAACTTCTTGCTCGTACTGCGGTAAGCCATGTTAATGCTGGTGCAGATATGGTTGCTCCGTCCGATATGATGGATGGGCATATTGCTGCATTACGCTCGGCTCTTGATGCGAATGGGTCAGTTAACGCGCCAATTATGGCTTATTCGGTTAAGTACGCATCAGCGTTTTATGGTCCATTCCGTGATGCTGCTGACTCCGCACCGAGTTTTGGGGATCGTCGTGCGTATCAGATGGATCCTGCCAATATCGAAGAAGGACTACGCGAAGCTAAGCTCGATATCCAAGAAGGTGCTGACATGATTATGGTCAAGCCTTCGATGGCATATCTTGATGTGCTTCGTGAGGTTCGTAATCGTTTTCATTTTCCGACGGCTGCCTATAATGTGTCCGGGGAATATGCGATGGTTAAGGCTGCTGCTGCTCAAGGTTGGATCGATGAACGTCGTATTGTTTTAGAAAACTTGTTGTGCATGAAGCGTGCAGGAGCTTGCGTCATTATCACTTACCATGCAAAGGATGCAGCACAATGGCTCAACGAGTAGAACGCGAGCAACATCCACAGCATACGCATGATATGCCATCTGCTCAGGATCATTCCGCTCATCCACATTCATTGCGCGGGCGTGGATTCCGCCCAGGAGGTGGAAAAGCGGCTCAGGCATTCGAAGAGCGAACTGGCATCAAAGCTCCACGGATCATTGCGTGGGAAATTACGCGGAGCTGCAATCTATCGTGTGCTCATTGTCGTGCTGCGGCACATGATGGATGCTATTCTGGTGAACTTTCGCTCGATCAGATTAAAGCTGTAATTGATGATATTACTTCGATTACCAATCCTATTTTGATCCTGACTGGCGGAGAGCCACTTTTGCGATCAGATATTGGCGAAATTGCTGATTATGCACGCGCAAAGGGTGCTGTTCCTGTTGTAGGGACTAATGCTACAACGATTACGGATGAAGTTGCTCAACAGTTAGCAGAGCATGGTATTCGTCGAATTTCGGTGTCGATTGATTTTCCTGATGCGCAGGAACATGATCGGTTTCGCGGACAAGACGGTGCATTTGATGCGGCTCTTCGCGGAATCGAATGTGCTGAACGTGCTGGTATTGGAGTTCAAATCAACACGACGGTTACTAAACTTAACGCTCAACAGATGGATGCAATGCATGATCTCGCAGTCTCGGTGCATGCCGAGGCATTTCATCCTTTCTTGCTCGTTCCGACGGGACGTGGGGAGGATTTGCGCGATGTGGAGCTTACGCCAGAAGAATACGAAGAGGTACTTAACTGGGCCTATGATCGTCAAAAGACATCGCCACTGCATTTTAAGCCAACGGATGCGCCGCAATATTATCGTATTTTGCATCAGCGAGCACAGGAAGATGTTCATTCTGATTGTAAAGACCAAGCTGCTGGCGGATTTGCATCGATGACGCGAGGATGCCTTGGTGGTATCACGTTCTGCTTTATCAGCCATACGGGTGATGTTCAACCGTGTGGTTACTTTGACATGCAGCTGGGAAATGTTTTAGAGCAGTCGTTTTCGTCAATTTGGGAAACCTCGCCCGTTTTTACCGATTTGCGGGATTTCTCGCGTCTCAAGGGAAAATGCGGCGCGTGCGAATATAAAAAGGTGTGCGGAGGATGCCGCGCTCGTGCTCTATCTGCGACGGGTGATTACTTAGCAGAAGAGCCCTATTGTGCTTATATTCCTCGTTCGCTTCGTGTTGCGCAGAGTGATCAGACTTCTGGCTCTTTAGGAGAGGCGTCAAAAGAGACCGAATCTGTGGATCGTAGCGCACGTATAAATAAGGAATACGATGCTCGAATTCTAACGTGCATACAAACTGATTATCAGTTGACGCGTGATCCTTACGCAGCGATTGGACTTTTGTGCGGAATGAGCGCCGATGCTGCATATGAAAGTATTCGTCGGCTGTATGACAATGGCGATGTACGGCGTATTGGTGCGGTGCTTGACTCAAA
>DIDE01000030.1:1211-13406 GCA_002417975.1 Eggerthellaceae bacterium UBA5808 | reverse complement strand
GCGCAATAAGATGAATACCAGGTATCTTGGTGATTTCCTGCGTATGCGTTTGTACTTATGGCAGGAACAATTATCGCGATAAGCGCCCCTGCAAATATAATGCCTATAATGCTTTTTCTTAGCTTACCGATAAAATGTGCATCCATATATCCCCCCATCTATTTTGGCAAGAGGTCAAGTATATTTTGAAGCATACTTTTGATTCTTTTCATCAATGAATGGTTGTATGGCTAATTAGATGATTGTTTTTCTACTTGTTCATGAATAGTTCTTTCTACAATTTGGAGATTATATAGTAAGGCAAACCTAACAAATAGGTTAATCTATCAATGCTTTATACTGCTGAACGTAAAATATAGCGGCGATTACCGAAACAAAGCTAGCAGAGATGCTTCAGTGTGGAAACTACGATGTGCTAGTTGGCGACGGGCTTTTACGCGCGTTCTTGCCTTCCGATAGTAAAACCGCATTTGTCGAGATACCACATGCAGCGGTTTCGAGTCGTATCTCTTGGAACAGTCCAATACGTCCGTTCGCTGCGGATTTTATGAATGTATTCAATCATGTTCCCGCATGTTGTGGGCAAACATCGGTATGTAGGTGAATGGCTAATGATGGGAACTCCTTCGCATACCACGACCGGGGAATCACTCCCATATGCTTAATGTTCAGAATGCTTTTCATCGACGTGTGGTAATGGGCATTCTGCCTATTGTCTTCTTGCTGTGTTGCTTTGGCTCGCTGTGCTTTGGGCGCTATTGTATTGATCCCATTGAGGCTCTGTCGACGTTTATTTCCTCTTTCTCAGGTCAAGGTGCTCCTGATTCGATGATTTCGAACATTATCATGAATGTACGCTTTCCTCGGGTGATATTGGGAGTGCTTGTTGGTGCTGGCTTGCCGGTCGCCGGCGCTTCTTATCAATCGGTATTTGGAAATCCTAAGCTCAGACATATTGGGCGTTTCGTCAGGAGCGAGCTTTGGCGCCGCGTTAGGAATTTTGCTGTCTGGCAGTGCGTTTGTTATTCAAGGGTTCTCGCTTGGCTTTGAAATTATTGCAGTCGGTCTTGTCGTAATGCTTGGCCGTGTACAACGACGGACGCAACTACATACACTTGTCCTTGCCGGCGTAGTTGTAAGTTCGCTTTTTACTGCGTTGGTTTCACTTATCAAATACGTCAGCGATCCCTACGATAAACTTCCTGCTATTACAACATGGCTTATGGGAAGTCTTGCCTCAACATCATATGACGATATCGCAGTTGCTGCTGCGGTTGTTATCCCATGCTGTGCTTTGCTCTTTGTACTGAGACGGAAGCTTAACTTGTTGTCGCTTGATGAGGAAGAAGCTCGTTCTCTTGGCGTAAACGTTACGCGCTTGCGCTTGGTTGTTATATTCCTTGCTATGCTCATAACGGCAACTACGGTGTCATTGTGCAGTGTTATTGGATGGGTCGGCCTGGTAATTCCGCATATTGGTCGCATGATCGTTGGTAATGACCATCGATTGCTTATCCCCGCATCAATGCTTATCGGTGGCTCGTATATGCTCATAATCGATGACATAGCACGAGCGTTGACTACGGCGGAGATTCCTCTTTCGATACTGACGGCAGTCGTTGGTGCCCCATTCTTCGCATGGATTTTGCGTCGTACAAGTAATCAGACAAGTTCTCGTGGAAGGTGATACGGATGAAGCTTGAAGTCTGCCATGCATCGTTTGGCTACAGAAGTCATCAGGTAATCGAAGACCTCGATTTTTACTGTTCCTGATCGATCAGTCCTGACCGTTTTGGGCCCAAATGGTGTTGGTAAAACGACGCTGTTGAAATGCATGATGGGATTCCTCAAATGGGATCGAGGCGAAACGCGGCTTGGTGGAAAAGATCTGCATAGCTATTCGCATCGTGAACTTTGGTCGCATATTAGTTACGTTCCTCAAGCAAAGAATAATCCATTTTCATATCGGATTATCGATACGGTTGTTATGGGCCTTAATGCTTCATCTTCGACGTTTTCCGTTCCCTCAAAAGATGATTACGACCGATCATATGCGATGTCTGAGTGGCTGGGGATAGCAGATATTGCTTCGCGAAATTGCGATGAAGTAAGTGGTGGTCAGCTTCAGATGACGCTTATTGCTCGTGCGCGTGTTGTTCCTGGACAATGCGACAATGCTCGTATGCAAACCGTGTTTCCTTATGGGCTAGTGAGCTAATCGCATCTGTCGCGTTTGCTTTTGCAATGTTGTGTTCGAATTTACAACCGACCCATATGGGAATGTTGTGCCGATCGGGATACTAAGGATTGCAAAGCCTGCGTGTTCCTGCCATACTAAACGTCGTTGCAGAAATGTGACATTGTAATGATTGTTCCGCTGCCAAAGACAGCAGGTGCCGAGAGGTTTAATCGCAGAGATGCGGCCCGCCGAGGTGGTTGCAAAGTACGAATACTTTACGACCCCTTGCTGTTGTGCAGCAGGGGGTCGCTCTTATGTTGTGAGGGCATGTGATCCGATGGATGCGTTCAAACATCGATTGATGGTCCGCCCGGCTTCCCGAGAGCGCTTTTCTCCTACGGGAGCGGAACCCGTTTGCTTAGAAAAGGAGGTGTACATTATGCCAAATGCTCAGAAAACAGAAGCTCTCTCCGCAATCAAGGAAGATCTAAAAGATATTACCGCGATGTGGGTTGTTGATTACCGTGGCCTTAGCGTTAAAGAGGCGCAAGACCTTCGTCGTAGCATCCGTAAATCTGGTGCTCACATGACGGTTTATAAAAATACGTTGATGCGTATTGCCCTCAAAGATGCTGGACTCCCCGAAGTTGATGATATGCTTGCTGGCCCTAACGCATTCGTCTTCGCAAAAGATGATGCTGCAGCAGCTGCTAAAGCAGTCAATGACTTTGCCAAGGATAACGAGAAACTCGTTATCAAGGGTGGTTACATGGAGGGCGAAGTCGTCGATGCCGAAACGGTAAAGGCGATTGCTTCTCTTCCTTCCCGCGAGGAACTCATGGGAAAGATGGCCGGTCTTATCTCCGGTATTGCACGTGGACTCGCCGTTTCAATCAACGGTGTGCCTCGTGGTCTTGCTCAGTCGATCGATCAGGTCGCCAAGCAGAAACCAGCGGCGTAAAACGCGTTGCGTAAGGCGCGAATGCGCTGCATGATTAGGTGAATTAGACCGATAATCGGTCGGATGAAAGGAACATACCATGGCTATGACCAAGGAAGATATTATTGAAGCACTGAAGGAGATGTCTCTGATGGAGGCATCTGAGCTCGTCAAGGACATCGAGGACACCTTTGGTGTTTCCGCTGCTGCTCCTGTTGCTGTTGCCGCTGCTGGTGCAGCTGCTCCTGCTGCTGAAGAAAAGACCGAGTTTGATGTTATCCTCGAAGGCTTTGGTGACAACAAGATCGCTGTTATCAAGACTGTTCGTGAGATCACCAGCCTGGGCCTGAAAGATGCTAAGGACCTCGTTGAGAGTGCTCCTAAGGCAATCTCTGAAGGCGTTGCAAAGGACAAGGCTGAGGAAATCAAGGCTAAGCTCGAGAAGGCCGGTGCTGCTGTAACCCTGAAATAGTAGCAATACTATTTCATCTGTGCCTACATGCGAATAAGCTGCATATACGTTTTATGCGCTTGTTAATGTATACATAGGATACGGTTATCGCGTGATACCTGTATACGAAGAGCCCCAACAAATGCTGGGGCTCTTTTCTTATGCTTATCTGGCACAGTGAACGTACTGAAACAAACGCATCGTACAATACAAGAGGACCTCGACAAATGCCGAGGTCCTCTCTTTGTATTAGCAGGAACTTAGAAGGAATGTGTAGCGTAGCGCGGGTCGTCTTGCCACAAAACGATGGTATCTTGTGCGCGCGTTTGCGGCATATCGATTATGCGTTGATTGTCCGATCCGTGGAAACGCAAAAGAAGATTCTTTTGCTCCTCGATGAAAGGGCCGTCGACAAGAATGTCGATATTGTCGAGGATGGCATCGGTATAGGGTGTGCGGGCATCGTCGTTATCGCGTAGGATTTCGTAGGTAAATCCACTATAGACCCAGATGGTCTTATCAGGAGCTTCTTGTCGTGCACGTTTGATAAGCTCTGCGACAGCTTGCTGATTCTCTGGCTCAAGTGGCTCTCCGCCAAGGATGGTAAGACCATCGATCCACGGATGCTTAATAGATTCGATAATCTCATCTATCTCAGAATCGGTGAATGTGGTGCCATAGCCGAAGTCCCATGTTTCTGGATTAAAGCAATTCTTACAATGACGACGGCAGCCCGATACGAATAGGCTTGTGCGAACGCCTTCTCCGTCGGCGATGTCGTCGTATTTGATGGTTCCGTAATTCATAGTTGCTCCCTTACACGTTACTCGCCTGGAAGAGGCGAGTAACGTGAATGCTGATGATACGACAGGTCTTTACAGATGGAGTACGCGATCTTTGATCTCTTGCGTACGTCCTTGGTTCCAGAATTGCGTACCGATATAGCCACAGGTACGACGTGCAACGTTCATCTTATTCTGGTCGCGGTTGCCACATTGCGGGCATTCCCATACGAGCTTACCGTCGTCGTCAGTAACGATTTGAATCTCGCCATCGTATCCACAGCACTGGCAATAATCACTCTTAGTGTTGAGCTCGGCGTACATGATGTTCTCATAGATGTACTGCAGTACGCGCATAACAGCTTTAAGGTTGTCCTTCATATCAGGTACTTCAATATAGCTGATTGCTCCGCCAGGGGACAGACGTTGGAACTGGCTCTCGAACTTGAGCTTCGTAAATGCATCGATCTTTTCGGATACATGAACGTGATAACTGTTGGTGATATAGCCCTTATCGGTGACGCCAGGAATGATTCCAAAGCGACGTTGAAGTGCCTTACTGAATGTGTACGTCGTTGATTCGAGCGGCGTACCATACAAGCTGAAGTCGATATTGTGCTCGTTCTTCCATTCAGCGCATTTATCGTTTAAGTGCTTCATAACGGCGAGAGCGAATGGCGTTGCGGTGGGGTCGGTATGACTTTTGCCTGTCATATACTTGGTGCATTCATACAGTCCTGCATAGCCAAGGGAAAGTGTCGAATATCCGCCGTAGAGCAGCTTGTCGATTTTTTCACCCTTTTTGAGGCGTGCGAGTGCACCGTATTGCCACAGAATTGGTGCAGCATCCGATAGGGTACCTTTAAGGCGGTTGTGACGGCACATCAGTGCTTTATGACAGAGCTCAAGGCGCTCATCAAAGATCTCCCAGAAATGATCCATGTTTCGCTGTGACGAGCATGCAACGTCGACAAGATTGATTGTCACAACGCCTTGATTGAAACGACCGTAGTACTTAGGCTTACCTTCTGCGTCAACATAGGGGGTAAGGAAACTGCGGCATCCCATGCAGGTGTAGCATTGTCCGTCGCCATTCTGGTCAACCTTGTTTTGTAGCATGACTTTTTCGGAGATGTAATCAGGCACCATGCGTTTTGCTGTGCATTTTGCTGCCATCTTGGTTAGCTCAAAGTAGGGAGTACCTTCGGCAATGTTGTCGGCCTCGAGCACGTAAATGAGCTTAGGGAAGGCTGGTGTAATCCAGACGCCCTTTTCGTTTTTGACACCGCGATAGCGCTGGCGCAGCGTTTCCTCGATGATCATTGCCAAGTCCTTCTTTTCGCGCTCGTTCTTGGCTTCGTTCAGATACATAAAGACTGTTACAAATGGTGCTTGGCCATTTGTTGTCATAAGGGTAACGACCTGGTATTGAATGGTCTGGACGCCACGGCAGATCTCTTCTTTGACGCGTTCTTCGACAACGTTATTAAGCTGTTCGGCGCTGGGCTCAAGACCAAGTTCGTTCATCTCAGCGATAGTTTCGCGGCGGATTTTCTTGCGGCTGATATCAACAAAGGGAGCAAGGTGAGCAAGTGAGATACTCTGTCCACCGTATTGGCAACTTGCGACTTGGGCGATGATCTGTGTTGCGATGTTACAAGCCGTCGAAAAACTATGCGGCTTTTCGATAAGAGTACCGCTAATGACTGTTCCGTTTTGAAGCATGTCTTCCAGGTTAACAAGGTCGCAGTTATGCATATGCTGCACGTAGTAGTCGGCATCATGAAAATGAATGAGGCCTTCATTGTGCGCTTCGACAACATCCGCAGGTAGAAGCATGCGCATGGTCAAATCCTTGGATACCTCGCCAGCCATATAGTCGCGCTGTACGCTGTTAACGATAGGATTCTTATTCGAATTTTCCTGTTTTACGACCTCATTGTTGCACTCGATTAGGGAGAGGATACGATCATCTGTCGTATTTGAAGTGCGCTTGAGTTCTTGGACGTATCGGTAAATGATATATTTTCGTGCAACAGCGAAGCAACCTTCAGCCATGATTTGATCCTCGACGATATCTTGGATCTCTTCGACTGACGGTGCATGACCGCATTTTCCGCATTGGGTGGTAACCTGATCGGATGCGTCAAGAATTTGCTGCTGACTTAGGCGCTCCTCAGGTGGAACCTCCCGGTTTGCCTTGGAGATCGCGTTGACGATCTTCGTGACATCGAAAGTGACTTCTGAACCGTTACGTTTGATTACTTTCATATCTCTCCCATTTGTTCATCGTACGCTGAGTGATTGTTCTACCGCGCGGCATGATGTGTGCCGTGCCAATCGCCCGCTGCTATTGTGCCGTCGGTCGAGCTCTGTGCTCAATATGATCGACGTGATTCTCGATCTCCCGCATCAAGGGGTGGTGCCGCATAAGGAGTTCTCTCAGTCTAATTTCGATGGAGAACATCACGGTTACGGGCGTGCTGATTCCCTTGATTGAATGGTATTAGTTTTACTCTTAAAAAGAGTAAGAGCAAGTCTTGACTTTCGAGGATTACGGGCATGTCCATATGTCATTAAATACTTATATATAGATGGTATTAAAAGATATACCCACTACATATAGTTATATTCGTATAAAAGTATCAATAACGAAATGAAGTGCAAAAGCTAGCTGAATACATCGTTTTCATGAGTGAATTACAGGTGTTTATATCTTATTTTAAAGGGCATTCGGATAATGCCTATGGGACGTATTGAACGAGATGCGTTGTGGACTGATTTGAGGCGAAATAGCGCGAATTTTAGCGCTCTTTTCGCGGTAAAAATTTTTTATGTTGAGACAAATCCACATAGTTGTAGAGAGATTATGCAGTAGGCTACGGGGGTGTTATTTATTGTCATAACCAATTGTCATTCGATCATACGAAAAGGTATATAACTACTACTTTTTAGCTGCTACTTTTCGATCTCGTCTAAGGCGTAGAGTGCGGCTCCAATTGCCCCGCATGATTGTGCGCGCGGGTCAGTTTTGACAGGCTGTTCTAACTCGTGTGCAAGCGCTGCGACGACTCCTTTGTTGCGAGCAACACCGCCAGTCATCATAATTGATGGCTCAGCCGAATAACGGTGCGTCATCATGGCGCTACGATGGGCAACGGATTGATCGACGCCACAGACGATTGCTTTTGGGTCTGTATCACGAGCGATAAGCGAGACGACTTCCGATTCGGCAAAGACTGAGCAGGTGCTCGATAAAGGAGTTGCTTGATGCTGGCTGTAGGGGATGGCTGCCATATCGTCGAGTGATAGACCGAGCGTTCGTGCCATCATTTCCAAGAATCGTCCTGTTCCTGCGGCGCACTTATCGTTCATGACAAAATGAGCAACGTCTCCGTGGTCGTCAAGAAAAATGACTTTGCTGTCCTGCCCGCCAATGTCGACGATAGTACGTACGCTGGGATCCAAAAAATGAGCGCCGCGTGCATGACAGGTGATTTCGGTAATATCCTGATCGCATAACTCGATTGAATGGCGACCGTATCCCGTTGCGACGATGCGCTTTATATCGGAGCGGGACAACCTGCAGCGATCGAGCGCTGTTTGCAGTCCCTTTTCGGCGCTACGCGATGCGCCACTTCCTGTAGAAGTGATGGTGCTGGCGACGATAGTGCGTTGGCCATCAAGAATGACGACATCGGTACTTGTTGATCCGCTGTCGATACCTGCTACGTAGGTTGTGTGCGTGGATACTTCGCTCGCTTTTGCCATTACTGTATGCCTCGTTGTTGCATTGTTTCTTGTTCCTATGCTGTTCTCATCTGGCATTCTTATTGTCGAAGATGGGTTCCTAGCTGTATCGCCCTTTGTTTCTGCGCCTCTTGTGCTGTGTGACTTTGTTGTTAAAGGTGGGATAGTTGTTTTGTTACCTTGTACCTTTGCACCGATTTCATCCCGAAGATTATATCCTCTTTGGCTAGAACTTGCTTCGTTTTGACCGTCACCTTTATAAGGTACTAGATTGCTGCACTCTTCCGCAAAGGCTTCGATGCGCGTGCGAAGTTGTTCTTCGCCTTGCCGTGTGTAATCGCTTTCGAGACGTAAGAGCGGAAGCGAAGTTCGTGCGGCGATTGTGGCGTATTCGCTTCCATAAAAGTCGCAGAATCTTAGCGTGTGATATACGATGCCCTTCATGGCCGGATCGTCGAGCAAGTGCATTCGTTGTGATGAATCTGCCATTCGTGCACAGGGTATTTGCTTAAGAAGCGCTGCAGCATAGTGAATAAAAAAGTCATGTTCGTCAGGCGTATCCGCCTGGTCGCGCATGCTTATAGTGGACGAAACCTTATTATGCTCACTGACATTAGGCGTATCTTTATCGAATGCGTTGACATCAGATAGACTTTTGTTTGCCGTGATGTTACTGAATGACTCAAGGTCATCATTCCAGCGAAGCATACGAGATCCTGTACAGGTGAAATTACGAACAGGAAGCGGCATTGTCTCGGCGATCATCTGACGAAGCGGGGGGCTAACGCGTGCTCCCATGATACCGATATAGGGAGTGTCGTAACTGCGCGGGTCTGGTGTGGATGTGCCTGGTATTGATGCACTTGGTACTGATGTCTCCAGACTTTGCATGATACGGGCATTTCTGGATGCGTTTGGTACTGATGCATTTGGCACTGATGCTGCCTGCTCCTTGGCTGCTAAAGCATTACGACAGCGTGCTACGTCAAATGATCGTCCGGTTGTCTTTGCATAAGCATTTTTGAGATGTTGCAGAGATATGGCCAATGCCTCGATTGCGCACGTTCCATCGCAATGAGGTAGATCGAGCAAATATACAAATGAACAGCGATGAAGCGACGCGATGGCTTCATATATACGTCGTGTTGTGTCGCAACAGTTAACGATTACTAGCTGATCGACTGTTCCGTCAAGAACCGACTGCAAGAGGGCTTTCCCGTATTCACATAGATTGTCATGGATTACCGAAGAGCATGAGCTATCGCTATCAGTTGTATATTCGAGCGCTTGACATGGTTCACCAAAGCCAGCAAAGAGTTCGATTGGCGCGTATTTGCAGGTATAAAACATCATGCGTAGTGCTCCTTGCCTGTATGGGTGTTGCTGCGCTTTGCGTCAATCTGTTCAAAGAATGCATCAAGGCGTGTGGCTGTTTGTCCATCATTGTTGTTGGTGCGATCGCACCCGTCGCCATCGAGCACCAAGCAGGGAAGTCCTGCGTCCTCTAGCTGTTTCTGTATAAGGTAGGCAGCTCCAATGGTCGACTTGCATCCCCAGTGAGCAAAGAGAATCGCTCCCTGTGCGTCGGTCTCTTCCGCGAGTGCGAGTGCTCGTTGTATACGCAGATCTGACGATCCATTAAACGACGAATAGACGAGGCGGCGCGCCATAGCTTCGTAAGGATGCGAAGGATCGATTGACAGGTCGAAGCCATCGGTTGCGAGATCGCATGCAGTAATGAATGCATGATCATTATTATCAAGGCGTTCGATGACGGGCTCGTGCATGTTCGGCATGAGATGCATCCACAATAGGCGCCGTGCATCGCTTTGTGGTGCTGATTTCATATCGTCATCAAGCATGTGCGCAAAGCGTTCTGCTTGAGGTGAGCCAAGGAAAATGTGATTGCCTAAGACGGTATACATTTCGGTTGTTACATCACTTGCGAGACGGCGTCCTTTTTGCTGTCGGAGTGCATGCATATACGATGCTGCGGTGTGCTGCGTTGCTACAACGCTTGAGCATAGTTGATCATGGGTAATGGTTTGCCCTGTTGCGTCCTGGATGAATTCGACCATTGCTTTGATCTGCTGGGCGACCTCGTGAACAGCATCGTCGCTTCGCTCGTAAGGCACGTCTATACAAAATGTTGGTACATGAAGATGTTCGTGTATATCGGAAAAAGTAATCATGTTGCCATCGCAAGCGATCGTTGTATAGATTGCAAGAGCGGGTGCAGGGACAAGTCCAGATCTGAGTGCTCCTAAAAAGATGCGATGGTATGAGCAGAGTGTGTCGGGGAATCCTTCCTGTTCAGCGAGGTGCAAAAAGTATTGCTCGCATTTTGTTCCTGCAAGAAAAGCCGATAGCGTCTCAACTGAACACGGTGTTATACCGAGCGCGTGGAGTGGCTCGCAAGGCGTGAAGAGACTCACTGCTGCGGCAGACTGTGGATGTGCGAGTGCTGATCGTACGGATCGCATAGTTGTTTGTGCAATGTATAGACGAGAAGGAGGCAAGTAAGATGTTGGATGGGCACGCAGCATACCTTGTTGAGCTGCATATCCAGCAAGGAGGAGACGGCGTGCGCTTCGTGGGTGTTCCTTGACGGTTGATGAAATCATATGTCCGAAGGTTGCTACGATATCCACATTTGCTCCTTTTTGTGATGCTCCTATGATAGCCGTTGATTACAGCTGATTACAGCTGATCGCAGCTGATTAGGCGGAAGACTATCAGATCGAGGAAACTGTTAGGCTAGAAGCGCACCAGGTTGGGAGGTCACTAGGCCAAGATCGCACTAGGCCAAGATCGCACTAGGCCAAGATCGCACTAGGCCAAGATGACATCAGATTAGGAGCGTGTTAGGTTAGAAACGCACTAGGTCAGGAGTGCCTTAGGTTAAGATGGCACCAGGTTAAGATCATGCTAGGTTAGAAACGCACTAGGTCAAGAGCGTACGGGTCAAGAATGTGCCAGGCCAAAGGTACTCTAATGATGGATCATGACGTATAGGATGCATGTGGTAGTAGGTCACTGCTATTAAGTGCTATATCTCCAATTGCTATAACAAAATGTAGTCACATCGCAACAAACATGCCGTTTGTTGCGACGGATGTGCGGCACGATGGCAAGCAGAGGCCGAAACGCGAGATTTTTTCACCCACATGGTATCGGTCATTTTCCGAACCCTATAGGTCGCGCTTTTCACCAGGTGTTATGGAGACGTTTTACCTATTGTCTAAAGTTGTAAAACACGAATCGGCTTCTATTTGCCAGCACTTCATTCAAAGCTAGTACATTGTGGATACGCATACGTCACAACAGCATAATTCGTCATCGAACTGTATTTGATAGAGCTACATTGTGGATACGCATACGTCACAACAGCATAATTCGTAATCGAACTGTATTTGATGAGCTACATTGTGTATACGCATACGTCTCGATGCCATATGTTCTCGTCAGGATTCATTCGATAGTTCTATATTGATGATATCTGTATGTCTCAACAGTGCATGTCTCTGTTGGGCTATATCCAGAGATGCTGCATTCAGAGATGATTCATACCAAGATAGTGCGGTTAGAAAATGAATCCGTATCATAAACGTCGCACCCTGCTGATCGTGTGATCGGTAGGGTGCGATTGGTGATGTGACTTTCTGGTAGTGCGCGTTACGAGTGTTCGTTACGAGTGCACGTTGCAAGAACACGTTGCAAGACAGTTTACAGCAGGCGCATTCCTACGAGCGAGGCAAACGAGCACGGGGCGTATCACATGCGGCAACTGCTGCTTTCATGCGTGCAACATAGGAAGATACCTGGTCAACCGAATCCTTGCCGTATTGAGCAACGATCTTAACAATAGCTGAACCAACAATAGCTCCATCAGAAATGTGTGCCATATCGGATGCTTGCTGCGGCGTCGAGATGCCAAATCCAACAGCGCAGGGGAGATCGGATGCCGATCGCACCGTCTCGATCATTGTGCCGATATCGGTCGAAAACGTATCGCGTACTCCGGTAACGCCAAGGGAAGAAATGCAATAGATGAATCCTTCGGCTTGCGAGGCGATCGTACGAATTCGCTCAT
>DIDE01000030.1:0-966 GCA_002417975.1 Eggerthellaceae bacterium UBA5808 | reverse complement strand
CAGGTGACAAATGGTATAAAGGCTTTTCCGTTGGTAAATGCGTCAGTCGTGTTCATTCTTGAATGTCCTCTCCGCGATACCGAGCAATGGCAGCGCAGTCTTTGTCGCCACGTCCGGATATGGTGATGATAATGATTTGATCTTTGCGCATTGATGGTGCAATCTTGATTGCATGTGCGACAGCGTGTGCGCTCTCAATGGCAGGAATGATCCCTTCGAGTTTTGAGAGATATTCAAAGGCATTGACGGCTTCGTCGTCGGTAACAGGCACATAGGATGCGCGTCCGATGTCATGTAACCATGCGTGCTCAGGCCCGATACCTGGATAATCGAGTCCTGCTGATATGGAGTAGACAGGAGCAATTTGTCCTTGATCATCCTGGCAAAAGTACGATTTCATGCCATGGAATATTCCTTCGCGTCCTGTGCTGATGGTGGCGGCAGTTTCGCGTGTCTCAATGCCACGACCTGCAGCTTCGCATCCTATAAGCGCCACATCTTTATCATTAATGTAGTTGTAGAATGACCCGATTGCGTTGGATCCGCCACCGACACATGCTATGACGGCATCGGGAAGTTTTCCTTCTGCCTCAAGAATTTGAGCACGGCTTTCCTTGGAAATGATTGCCTGGAAATCGCGGACAATCGTAGGGAAGGGGTGCGGTCCCATGACTGATCCCATGCAGTAGTGCGTATCGGCAATACGGGAAGTCCATTCACGCATTGCTTCTGATACGGCGTCCTTTAATGTTGCCGTTCCGGAAGTAACCGGTACGACATCGGCACCGAGTAACTTCATCTTGTAGACATTGAGCGCTTGTCGTTCTGTGTCGGTCTTGCCCATGAAGACGACGCATTCCATACCGAGGAGTGCAGCTGCTGTTGCAGTGGCAACACCATGCTGGCCAGCCCCTGTTTCGGCGATAAGACGCGTTTTCCCCATCTTTTCCGCGCGTAATTCCTGAC
>DIDE01000088.1 GCA_002417975.1 Eggerthellaceae bacterium UBA5808 | reverse complement strand
CATAAGATTGTGCCTCAAATGCGGAAGATGATTTCGATCCCTATCCTTCATATCGCGGATGCGACAGCAGATATGCTGATCGATAGGGGCATCTCAAATGTTGCTTTGCTTGGAACAAAATATACGATGACGCAGGATTTTTATAAAGCACGCCTTATTGAGCGAGGGCTATCTGTCCTTATTCCAGATACAGCTGGTATCGAAACGGTTAATCGCATTATTTACGAGGAGCTTTGCCTTGGCATTGTTTCTGATGCGTCGCGTGCTCAATATCAAGAGACAATTGATGACATGAAGGCACAAGGTGCTCAGGGCGTCATCCTGGGCTGTACAGAAATAGGATTGCTTATCAGCCAAAAGGATTCTTCGCTTCCTGTTTTTGACACGACGCTTATCCATGCGCAGGCTGCGGTAAAAGCGGCACTTCGCTCATAATTCAGCTTGATTCGCTGAACGCATTCTTTTGTACTTGCATTACGAAACGTTCTTAGATACCATCATTACTGACATATGTCAGTAATGATGGTATCTAGCTTGAGTGGAGGTGTATATGGTACGTCCTGTAAAAAAACGGCGGATCTGTTGCGAGCCATCTTATGAGCATTTTTCTCCTTATGGCATTCCTTCGGGTGCGCCTGTCACACTTTCGTTTGATGAGTACGAAGCAATTCGGCTTATCGATTACGAAAAGATGACGCAGGCTCAATGCGCTGTCAGGATGGATGTGTCGAGGCCGACGATTGCGAGTATCTATGAATCGGCTCGCCATAAAATTGCAGACTGCTTGGTTAATGGGAACGTACTTCAAATTAGCGGCGGAAATTATAGATTATGCTCTGGGCACCGTCGTGGATGTGGATGTGTCTGCCCGCGAACTATAGGTGTTTCTGATGTCGAGATTGCAGCAAAAGGAGTGAAGGTAATGAGGATAGCGGTTACGTATGATAATGGAAATGTGTTTCAGCATTTTGGACATACCGAGGCATTTAAGGTATACGACGTAGAGAATCAGCAGATACAGAAATCGCAGATCATTCCTACTAACGGAAGTGGACATGGAGCTCTTGCAGGATTTCTTCGTGATGCAGGTGTGGATGCACTTATCTGCGGAGGTATCGGTGGCGGTGCACAGAATGCACTTGCACAGGTTGGCGTTAACGTATACGGCGGCGTTGTGGGAAATACCGACGAAGCGGTAGCGGCGCTCATCAGTGGAACGCTCAATTATCAAGCAAATGTTCAATGCAACCATCATGATCAGGCGTGCGAAGGCGGAGAGCACGCGCACGGAGGTCAGTGTTGTCACAATTAAGCCGGGCAGTGTCTTCAAGGTATGCAACGCATGGAATACATGGTGGCCAATGTTGCCACAGCTGAGCTAAACATTTTCATTAAACATCTTCAAAGAGCGCAGCACGCGGTGCATATGGCGCGGTTCGTACTGTTATAACTGCGCTGGACAATGCATAGAAATTCGCATAATTTTGCCCCATCTACCTACAAGATAGATGGGGCATGTGTCGCTTTGTGTTCTTGAGGTTTGTAAGTAGGTAGTTCAAGGCTGTGAGCGTATGAGTTGGGGTACGATAACGATCGTATCGCAAACATTGACAGAACAGGCTGTACATGAATCATAAGATTATTCATTCCCCTCAAGGGGATGTGCATTATTGGATAACAGAGCATGATGATGCGGCGTCTCGTCCTTGTATCGTGTTCACTCATGGAGTTACAGCCGACCATTCGATGTTTGAGCGACAAGTCGATTATTTTCGCTCACATTTTACGGTTATCACGTGGGATGTTCCACTTCATGGATTGTCTCGTCCCTACAAAGATTTTAGCTATAAGCACGCAGCGGAAGATTTGAAATCGATACTTGATACTGAACATATCGACCGCGTTTTATTAGTCGGAATGTCAATGGGTGGCTATCCTAGCCAGATGTTTGGTGATCTGTTTCCTGATCGTGTTGATGGATTCGTAGCTCTCGATACTTCACCGTTTGGACTTGATTATTATTCTGCGTCGGATCTTCGCTGGCTTAAACGTGTTCCCGGTATGGCAAAGATGTTTCCCGATCAATTCTTGCGCAAGAGCATGGCTAAATCAGTTTCGCAGACATCCTATTCGTATAATCGCATGATGAGCATGCTGCGCCCTTCGTCAAAACAGGAGATTATCGAACAGTTAGCTGTTGCCTATGAGCAATTCCCTCATGAAAATAAAGATGTGCACTTTACCTTTCCGGTGCTGATTCTATTGGGTGATGACGATACAACGGGGAAGGTATCGGAATATTGCCGCGCATGGTCCAATGCGACAGGATACCCAGTGCATATGATTAAGAACGCACGACATTTTTCGAACGGTGACAATCCGGAACAAGTTAATGCCGAAATACAGAAGTTTGCCGACGCGGTTTACGCGCATTGATGCGAACTCACCTGTCGTTGCATTAACGCTGATTGGATGTTGGCTGAACGGGCGCTACGTTGGCAGGTACTAAGCGAAATTCGTGCAAAAATTCGGCGCTCATCACATAAGTTTATGCACATGAGATATGACACACCCTATGTACAGGGGGATTCGGTATACTGATTCCTATACATAGGTTCGGCGTGCCGGGCTGCCGCAGTGTAAGGCAGACAGAAGAGTGAGCAAACTACGATGACTAGAGCAAATAAGAGCAAAGAAGTATTTGGCGATGAAGTAAGCAGAGCCATTGGTGACACCCCCTGTATGAAGGTGACATCTCTTTCCAAGGAAACAGGAATGGAGGTGTACATCAAATACGAGGCGACGAATCCTGGTGCATCGATCAAGGATCGAGCAGCATTATCGATGATTGATCGCGCTGAACAGGCCGGGAAAATATCTCCTGAAACAAGCGTACTCATTGAGCCAACGAGTGGTAATACGGGTATTGCTATTGCAATGATCGGTGCAGCTCGTGGCTATCGCACTATTATTACGATGCCGGAATCAATGAGCTACGAACGTCGTGCTTTGCTCGCGGTCTATGGTGCCGAATTGTATTTGACCCCAGCTGATCAGGGCATGGGCGGGGCGGTTGCAAAGGCGGCTGAACTTGAAAAAGAGCTTGATGGCGGTTGGGTTGTTGGACAATTCACCAACCCAGATAATCCTCGTGCGCATGAAGAAACGACTGCTCCCGAAATTGTGAGTGCTCTTGGGCATAATCCTGACTATGTACTTGCTGGTGTTGGCACTGGTGGAACGATTACCGGGTGCGCGCATTACTTTGCAAAGAAGGGAGCATCGACTCGCTGCTTTGCTGTTGAACCGTTGGAGAGTCCTTTGATCACGCAAACGCTCAAAGGCGAAGAGCTGCATCCTGGAAGACATGGTATTCAGGGCATCGGCGCTAACTTTATTCCTGATGTGCTTGATATTCCTGCGCTTGCTGGAGCGTTGACGGTGTCTACTGACGAAGCACTTACAACCGCGCGGGCTCTTGCGCGTGACGAGGGGCTGCTTGTTGGTATTTCTACGGGTGCTAATCTTGCTGCGATACGCCATTTGGTAAAGGAATATCCCGAGGCAAAGGGTGCGACTGTTGTGACATTTGCTGTTGATACGGGAGAGCGCTATATCTCGACGGAACTCTTTGAAGGTATTGCGAAAAAGTGAGATATCGTTGACACGTTTGCCTGAACAAACATATACGCAAGTAGAACATACCATGCACGAGCGACATCTTGCCGATCGTGATACACCACTTGTGCTCATGGTATCGGGCGGTTCTGATTCAACAGGTCTTACCTATATTATGGCAGATCTTCAACAACGGGATATTGTTGGGCCGATCTCTGTTCTTCATGTGAACCATCATATACGCGGAGAAGCATCGGACACAGATGCTCGTTTTGTTCGTGACTTATGCAGCGATCTGCATCTATCGTTTGCTCTTTGCGATGTTGATATCCCTGCTCTGGTTGCACAGCGTGGCTCAAATATGGAAGCGGTGGCACGTCAAGAACGTTATGCAGCAGCACGCCAGGCGCTCAAAGATCTTTGTTTGGATGCTGATTGTCCACTTTCATCAGGTCGTATCGTTACGGCGCATACGCAAAATGATCGTGTCGAGAACTTCTATATGCGATCCATCGTAGGAACCGGCCCAGGTGGCTTTCGCTCTATGCTCTATCAGAATGGCCCAGTGATTCGGCCTCTGCTGGACGTATCAAAAGATGATGTGCGATTGCTTATTGATGATCGTGTACGACGCTCTCAATCTGATGGTCACGTGGTTGTACGCCTCGATGATCAAGGGAACTCATGGCGCGAGGACGCGACCAATGCGCATACGGATCATTTTAGGGCTTACGTTCGTCATAAGATGGTTCCTCTTGCTGTTAAACGCAATCCTCAGGTGCTCGATACACTTTGTCGATCAATGAATCTCATTGCCGATGAAGACGATATGATCGATGGTCATGTATCCGACCTGATGGACCCGATGATTACGTGGTTTGCGCAGAGCTCATCGGCATGCGATGATACGTGCTCTGTAGTTGTCGAAGGTGATCGGCCTATACCTGTTGAAGACGACCAAGATGTATCGAGCGAACGATCGTCAAATGAGGTAAATGCAAGCGGGGCGAACATCGATTATAAGCAAGGATGCTTAATTGCGCCCGCTTTTGCTCTTCAGCCCGTTCCTATTCGTCGGCGGATTGCGCATAAAATTTTACAAATGATGCAAGGTCTTGATGCGCGTATTGAAACGGCATCAATTGATTCGATCGTATGTGCGTGCGCAGACGAACGACCCATAAGCGGATATGTCGAAAATATTCAGGGAGATCTTGCGATCTCCGCGAATAAAAAAGGGATACGCATCGAACCAATGAATGCGTATCGCAAAAGGAGGAAACGAGTATGAGCGAGACAACGACTCCTGTTCGAGAGACTGATGCCTCAAAAGAGGCATCAGTGCAACAGCCTCAAGCGGTAGATGGTTCATCTGATGACCAGGTGTCTCATGCGCCTGATGTTATTCTCGCATCGGGCAGCCCACGTCGTAGAGAGCTTCTTGAAAAAGCTGGCGTCAAATTTCGCATATGCGAGCCCGACGTTGATGAAAGTCTGGATGACGATCTTCGCAGCAATCCGCAAGAAGCGGTCAAGAAGCTTGCAGAGCGAAAATCTGGAGCGGTTGTTCAAGAATTACTTGCGACTGAAGGATATCGCAAGGGTGTGACTGCAGTTATGGGAGCTGACACGATGGTTGTGCTTGACGGCACCATCTACGGGAAACCTCATTCAATTTCTGAGGCAACAGGGATGCTCCGTGCATTGTCAGGAAATGTTCATACTGTCATGACAGCAGTTTCGGTTTGGATGATGCTGGCGCCTGCATCGGGTGAAGTATCGCTTGCCTATCGTACATTTCTTGATACGGCGGATGTCACCTTTAAAACTCTTGCCGATGAAGATATCGCATCGTATGTTCGCTGCGGAGAAAGCTACGATAAGGCAGGAGCGTATGCGATCCAGGGCAAGGGTGCTCAATTAGTCGAGTCATATGATGGTTCTCTTGATACGATTATTGGTCTTCCGGTAACACATCTTCTACAGATGTTCCCTGAGCTTCGAATGAGCGATACCGTGTAAAAACCGTGCTGTTGACGCATAGGTCAGGGCTTTGCCCGCAAAAATGGTACACGTTTTGATACACTCAAAACGGTAGAAGCGGTGGGTTATATATGCATCACCGCTATTGGAAAGAGGTAAAGGGTGCAGCAGTTGCATAAAGATGTTGATCGAGTCCTGTTTACACAGGAAGATCTTGCTAAACGTGTTACCGAAATGGGACAGCAAATTACGAAGGATCATCCAGGCGAATCTTTGCTGGTTATTTCTGTATTGCGCGGAGCGGCTATTTTCATGGCCGATCTGGTACGTCACATTGATTTGCCTCTTGAAATGGACTATATGGCCATTTCATCATACGGAAACGGTGCTAAGAGCTCGGGTGTAGTACGGATTCTTAAAGATTTAACGTCTTCGGTCGAGGGACGGCATGTGTTGATTGCCGAGGACATTCTTGATAGCGGATTGACGCTTAAGTATCTGATCAAGAATTTATCGTCAAGAAATCCTGCTTCAATTGAGGTTGCGACATTACTTCGCAAAAAGACGCTCCAACAGGCAAAGATTGATTGCCGTTATGTTGGTTTTGAATGTCCGGACGAATTCATTGTTGGATATGGTCTTGACTATGCGGAAAGATATCGTAATCTGCCTTATATCGGTGTACTAAAGCCGGATTTATACGAATAGTGGGGTTGTATATCCGGAGCGTAGGCAGTGAGTCCGGCCATCGGGCAGGACGCGAAGGGATAGGAAGATAACGTTCTATGGCACAGCAGAAGCAAAAGCAGAAGCCGCCCGTGCAGCCTAATAACCGCACGACCATCGTCTGGACGATCTGTATGGTGATCGTCTTCATCTTCCTTGCATCGCAGTTGATGGACATTGGTAATGGTAGCAAACAAAAAACAGATGCGTTGGTAACATCTGATTTTATCAGCGCAGTTAATGAAGGTCGCGTTTCCGATGTGACGTTTGATTCGGGTAGCGATACGGTGACCGGCACGTATTATCCTGCAGAAACTGCAGGTTCTACGGCTCTCGATGCATTCAATACGGGGTTCCGTGCGCTTGATGCGCGACTTTCCACAATGAAGTCAAGTGATGGAACTGCCTTAAGTTCGACCGTCAATACGCAGTCGATCGATACGCAGAATCTCGGTTCTGAGCGTAAGTTCACGAGTACGTGGGTTGGTCAAGACTCGTTGAGCGAACTTATGAGTTCTCATTCCAACATTCGTTATGAAGTTAAGCTTCCGTCGTCGTTCATGAATATGATTTTGACGTATTTGCCCATGTTGATCATGTGCGGGTTCTTTGTCTTCCTGTTCTACCAGATGTCGAAGGCGGGAAATTCACAGCTTTCGTTTGGTAAGACAAAGGCAAAAATGGCAATCGAAGAGCGTCCGGACGTGAAGTTCTCCGATGTTGCTGGTGTTGACGAGGCTGTCGAGGAAATGCAGGAAGTCAAAGATTTCCTGGCTAATCCTCGTAAATATCAGGCTATGGGAGCTAAGATCCCACGTGGCTGCTTGCTTGTTGGCCCTCCGGGAACTGGTAAAACATTGCTTGCACGTGCAGTTGCTGGCGAGGCTGGAGTGCCATTCTTTAGCATTTCTGGTTCTGACTTTGTCGAGATGTTTGTTGGTGTTGGAGCTTCGCGTGTTCGTGACTTGTTCAAACAGGCTAAGGAAGCATCACCAGCGATTATCTTCATCGATGAGATCGATGCTGTTGGACGTCAACGTGGCGCTGGACTTGGTGGCGGTCATGATGAACGTGAACAGACGTTGAATCAATTGCTCGTCGAGATGGATGGCTTTGACTCAAATGATTCTGTTGTACTTATTGCTGCGACAAATCGTGCCGATGTTTTGGACCCTGCTCTTTTGCGTCCAGGTCGTTTCGATCGTCAGATCGTTGTGGATGTTCCTGATGTACGTGGACGTGAGAAGATTCTTAACGTCCATTCAAAGGATAAGCCGATTGCCCAAAACGTTGATCTTAAGAAGATCGCACAGCTGACTCCAGGATTCACCGGAGCCGATCTTGCTAACTTGCTTAATGAATCAGCTTTGCTGACTGCACGTCGCAACAAGAAGGTCATCTCGATGGATGAGGTAACCGAGAGCATGGAACGTGTAATTGCTGGTCCTGAGCGCAAGGGCCGTATTATCGACGATGAGACCAAGCGCACGATTGCCTACCACGAAAGTGGACATGCACTCGTCGGCCATTTGCTTACACATGCTGATCCTGTTCATAAGATTTCGATCGTCTCTCGTGGACGTGCTCTTGGCTACACCTTGAGTATTCCTAAAGAAGATCGCGTGATGAATAGCCGCAATGAGATGTTTGATGAGTTGGCTGTCTTTATGGGTGGTCGTGTATCTGAAGAAATCTTCTGCGACGATATTACAACAGGCGCTTCGAATGACCTTGAACGTGCGACAAAGATGGCACGTTCAATGGTGACACAATATGGTATGAGCTCCGAATTGGGTACGCAGATCTTTGGCAAGCCCAATCATGAAGTCTTTTTGGGACGCGACTATGGCAATACGCAGGATTACTCTGAAGAGACTGCGCGTCGTATTGACGAAGAAGTCGCACGCATTATGAAGACGGCGCATGACCGTGCATCTAAGATCCTGTCTGAGCATAAGGGACAGATTGATCTTATGGCGAGCGTCTTACTTGAGCGCGAAACCGTTGATGGCGAGGCATGCCAGGCATTGCTGAACAATACGTGGAATGACTATCTTGCGCATGAGGCATCTGAAGATACGAAGAAAGAGCGTACAAAAGCTGCGACGACAACGGTAAACAATGTGTCATTTCAGCAAGCGTCAACAGATGATGCAACGGCATCGATGTCTAAGAGTGAAAAACCAGTGGGTACCTCTTCGCAGCCGAGCGATACAGCGGTGCAGTCTGATGCGCCATCAACGTCGAATGCATCTGATTCGTCGAGCTCGTCAACACCTGTTGACGAATCGAAAAAGGATTCATCGTCTTTGAAGTAAGGTCAGTGTTCGCTGTATGTGAAGGCTGAAATGTAGAATGATAGAGATCTCGCGTGAAGTGCGGTCGGAACAGTTGAGTATGTCATTCACTGATTTCGCCCGCCTTCGCGCGTTTTTTTGTTTCGGTGTGCTGAGCCCGCGCCGGATCAGGCTTAATAAGCGGATGTGCGCATAGGCGTACATCCGCAACGCGAAGGATGCAAATGCCTCTGTGCGAATACGGCTCCGAAGCCCGTACGAAAGGAACAATGATATGTGGAAATGCCACTCCACCGCGTTCGATACGCGAACGCCGGTCGTCATGGGAATTCTTAATGTCACCCCAGATTCGTTTTCTGATGGAGGTGAACATAATTCATTTGATGCTGCCATTGAAGCAGCAGTTAAGATGCACGATGAGGGTGCCCTTATTATCGATGTAGGCGGTGAATCGACTCGACCTGGTGCTGCGTCAGTCACGGAGCAAGAAGAGCTCGATCGCGTTCTTGATGTCGTCCGTGAGCTTGCATCGCGTGATATGTGTGTAAGCATCGATACGCGTCATGCCCCTGTTGCGCAGGCGTGCGTTGATGCGGGAGCTTCGATCATTAATGATGTTTCGGGATTTAGAGACCCTCGTATGGTTGAGGTTGCTGCGGGATGTGATGCTGGTCTTGTGGTAATGCATATGAAGGGAACGCCTGAGCATATGCAGGATCGCACTGATTATACTGATGTGGTGTCTGAAGTAAGTGACTATCTTGCGCAGCAAGCGCACATGCTCGAGGATGCGGGCGTTGATCACGATCGCATCTGCATTGATGCTGGTCCTGGTTTTGGAAACACAGCGCATCAAACGATGGAACTCATGCGTAATACACAGGAGCTGGTTCGTCTTGGCTATCCTGTTATGGCGGCAGTTTCCCGCAAAAGTTATATCGGCGCTCTCTACCATATTGATGAACCTCGTGACCGCGATGATGCAAGCGCACATGAATCACTGCTTGCGTGCGAACAAGGGGCGTCAATCGTCCGTGTCCATAATGTCGAAAAGACCGTTGCTGCACTTGCAGATTTACGTCCGCGCGTTTTGCTTGGACTTGGATGTAACGTTTCGCTTATTCAAACAAAGCAAGGAGAGGAACGCGAGGCAGAAATCGCTCAGTTGCAAAAGGCGATTGCTGATATGTGTGGGCTGCCCGATACGATTATTGTTAACGTATCTCACTTTTACGAAAGTGAACCAGCATACGTTACCGATCAGGCGCTCTTTGTAAATGCGGTTGCCGAAATACGGACGGGACTTCCGCCTCGTGAGTTGCTTCAATATCTACATACTATTGAGGATAGTCTCGGTCGTGTGCGTACAACTCCTAATGGTCCACGTACATGTGATATCGATATCCTTGATTATCAATGTTATGCGTGCGATGACGATGAATTGACTCTCCCTCATCCTCTGATCGGGGAGCGCGATTTTGTTGTTAAACCGCTGCTCGAGATTCAGCCAAACTATGTTCTCTCTGATGGGACGTCTGTTGTTACTGATACGGTTAAAGTTGGCAAAGCTCATCGAATATAAGTAAATGCTTGATTGCTATAACTGCGGGGCATAACCGGAGTTGAGAATAAAGAGCTGAAGCCGAGAGTCAAGGCATACAAGTGAATATAAACTAGATGTGACGGTAGGGCGGTAACCATATAGTTCCTTATATGATTGCTGCTCTACTACGTGTACCATAGTTTGTAATAATATGTCGCGTGCTACGAATATGAAGACTATGCGTATTCCAAATGGTCTACATAATGGCGCGCTAATGTAGATAACCCTGAAAAGTCGGAAGGAAACACATGGAAGAACAGGCACGACAGCGTACAAATATTAGTCTCGGTCAAGATAGCACAGGCTCGCAGGTCGGGAAAGACCCCCTGAATCCAAATCGAGATACTAAAGTTAATAGGATGGGAACGGGCTCGCTGCCACGTCTGATCACCGAATTTGCGATTCCTTCTATTATTGGCATGTTGGTTAATGGCGCGTATAACGTGATTGATTCAATATTTCTTGGCCAAGCTATGGGATCGATTGGCCTTGCTGCAGCAACTGCTGCAAACCCAATCATGATTCTATTCGTTGCTGTAGCGATGCTCGTCGGCAATGGTGGTAATGCGCTCGCCGCTCTTCGTCTGGGCGAGGGTAGCCGTGTCGAAGCTGAGCGGAGTTTAGGCAATACCGTTATGCTTTCGATTATCATATCGGTGGTTATTGCGATCCTTGCGTATGTTCCTTTTTGTATCGATAGCTTGCTCTCTCTTTCCAGCGCGACACCGGAAGTATGGGATTATGCGCGTACATTTATCCAGATCATTAGTGTTGGATTTATATTCCAGTGCATTGGCATGGGTGTAAATAACTTTATCCGTACCGCTGGTGCGCCAAATCGTGCATTGATAACGATGGTTGTTGGTGCGGTATTCTGCGTGATCTTCAACTATCTATTTGTAATGGTATTAGGCATGGGCATTGCGGGTAGTGCACTTGCTACCGTATGTGGCCAGGCAGTTAGCTGTGGCTGTGTGCTGTGGTATTTCATTATGACCAAAAATGTACCGCTCAAACTGCATATTCGTTATATGTCGCTTAAGGCTAAGATTGTTGGTCTCATTGTTTCGCTGGGATTTGCTAGCTTTGCTGTGCAGGCAGGTATGGCGGTAGTTAATTTTGTCTTGAACGCATTACTGGTAAAATACGGCGCAATGAATCCTTTGGGATCAGACGCTGCACTTGCTTCGATTGGCGTCGTACAACGTATCGCTATGTTTACTGTTCTCCCTCTTATCGGCGTTTCTATCGCTATCCAACCGCTTTTGGGCTATAACTATGGTGCCCATTTGTTTGCGCGTGTTAAAAAGACGTTGTGGTACGGTATTGCAGGTGCTACGGTACTTGCTGTGTTCATGTGGGCGCTTGTGCATATCTTTGGCACTCAGATCGTCGCAATCTTTGGTATTGCCGATAAAGATTTGAGCGATTTCACGGTATTTGCGATGGAAGTGCAGCTACTATTGTTGCCATTCGTCGGATTCCAAATTGTTGGTTCCAACTACTTTCAGGCAACAGGGCAACCGATTAAGTCGATCTTCTTGACGCTTTCGCGCCAGATTATCTTTCTTATTCCTCTATATTTGTTGCTGCCTGACATACTGCCCGTTTTGTTCCCGCAGTTTACGTCGCTCGATGCATTGTATTTCGCTGTTCCAATGGCTGATTTCCTGTCGATATTTACGACGCTTATCTTTGTTCTATGGGAAGGTCGCCGTATTGGTCGTCTTGAAAGTGGCGAACTTGCTGCTAAGTTCTAGTGCAAAGTATTTGGTACAGCAAGGTACCCGATACGCAAAAATGTAATGTCGTGTGGGCGAGCTTCGGTTCGTCCATACGTATATTTTGAAGGGATACGGGTGCATGTTGTATATTCGCACATTCATTCTGTGCACCTATACCGCCTATCTATAGCTCTTGATACTGTTGGCATAGTAGCGGCATAGTGCAAGTGTGCATCCATTAGCTGTGTATTCATAACTTTTGATATCGTTTGTGCGGCATCTTTTCGCATGTCTGTATGCCTGTAATCGTGGTAATTCCTTAATGTGCGAGAAACGCCTATTCATTCATACATTCTGATATGACGCAGACAAATGTAAACCAATATACAAAAATAGGTTTACAATCGTTCAATCTTTCGCTAAAGTCAACGGTACTGTTAAAAAAACGAAAGGATGTATGGTTTCATGGTAACGACGACGGCTTCGAGTACTCGAGCACGAACTCAATCAATTGCGTTTTGCGGTCTATCTGTTGCGCTGCTAGCAGTATCTGCGTGGATTACCGTTCCTCTGGGACCAGTTCCTTTTACGCTCCAGACGTTCGTCGAAATCTTTATCCTTCTTGCGCTTACTCCTCGTCAGGCAGTTATATCGAGTGTTGTATATGTACTACTCGGCGCAGTTGGCTTGCCTGTCTTCTCATCAATGCGTGGTGGTTTTGGCGTACTTGCAGGACCAACGGGTGGATTTCTTTGGGGCTTCATCCTTGGCGTTATTGTTGCTCTTGCTGTGGCGACGCTTTTGCGTAAAACGGGCGTTTATTCCGAAGATGCAACAACTCGTGGATCGATCCGAGGCATTGCATGCGAAATTGGTATCGCACTTGTCTTTTTGATCGTTTGCTATCTGTGCGGTTGGGCACAGCTCATGATCGTTTCTTCGATGTCTCCAGCTGCTGCGTTTGCGGCTGGCATTGCTCCGTTTATCGTGCTCGATCTGATCAAACTTATTGCTGCTGTATTTGTTGCACGTGCAGTTCGTCGTGCTATTCATCGTGCATAAATTTGCTGTTTGCAACGAATATGTTTGTTGGGCACCCAGAATTTCTGGGTGCCCAACGTTTATAAGGACGAAATGTGCGCCTAACTATTGGCATCGACATAGGTCGGGCCTATGGGGCAGCATATGAGTCCAATTATGCGCGTTGATGCAGGTCAGGATTTATAGGCAACATGTGTGTCCGAGAGTGTGAGCATATGAGTCACAATTATAAGCATTGATGCAGGTCAGGATTTATAGGCAACACAGACGTTCAATAGGGTGTTTCCTTTGTAACGATATAGTTCGTAGTGGTGATGGAATACATTTGCGCTATCGAATAGGGGATCGGATGGAGCGTTGTCGTAGCGGATATACTGTCTGTGCAACCGTGAATAACGTTGTTGCATAAAGTTCAGTAGTAGCACCGTAGCAGACATGCTCCTTGCGTGACGACGTTCATGCTGCTTCGGTACGCATAACTGTAGCAGCACCGTAGCAGGCGCGCTCCCAGCGTGACGGATATGCGACACGATGGCGAATAGAAGCCGAAACGCGAGATTTTTTCACACACATGGTATCGGACATTTTCTGAATCCTATAGGTCGCGCTTCTCATCAGGTGTTATGGAGACGTTTTACCTATTGTCTTAGGTCGCACAACGCGAATCGGCCTTTACTCGCCAACACTTCATCCAGATCGATACATTTAGGTTACATATATGTCTCAACAGCATGTTCCTTGGTCAGAATGTATTCGGAGACGCTACATCGAGGATGCGTATACGTCACGACGGTGTTTCTCGCGGTTAGAATGTATTCGAAAATGCTACCTTAGCATCTTCTATACGTCTCAACCGCATATTTCGTCATTGATCTGCATTAGATGGTCGTACATTTCTAACGGCAGCTTCTAAAAGTCTTAGAGTCGCGCTGACAGATTACGAAGCTGATGGTGGGATAGAGGGTATAGCGATCAAAAAGCAGGCGCCGCCTTCTGGTAAGTTGAACGCTTCGACGGTGCCGTCGTGTGCCTCGACGATTGATTTAACGATAGCCAGTCCCAATCCTGTGCCTCCGGTACAGCGAGCCCTTGATGCATCGGTTCGGTAAAAGCGTTCGAACAGCAATTTGGGATCGACGTTGCCAAAGCCTGTTCCGTCATCTTTGACAGCAATGACGGAATTTTTCTTAATGCCATAGAGCTCTATGCGGATGTGCCCGCCTGGTTCTATAAAACGGCTTGCGTTGTCGACAAGATTTGAGACGACTTGTTTAAGTCGATCATGGCTGCCTAGTACGTCGGGCGCCTCACCCGTAATCGTAACGTTGGCATGGCGATTCTCGAGAACAGGAGCGAGTGAATCAACTGCTTCTTGCGCAATGTGCTTAAGATTAGTCCGCTTAAGGTTAAGGACATGACTGTCTTCTTGAATGTGCTGCAAAGAAAGTAGATCGTTAGTTAAGCGGCTCAGCCTTTCGCTCTCGCTGATGATTGAGCTGCAAAACTTTTTATGAAGCTCTGGGGGTAAATCTGGATCCTGGAGCAGTTCTGCATCGCCATGTATAGCGGTTAGCGGCGTGCGCAACTCATGCGCAACATCGCCGACGAATTGCATTTGCTGCTTTTCTCGCCGTGATAGATCGGCACATTGAGCGGTCGACGTGCTGATGAGGTCGTTGAAGTCGCTGGCAAGTTGATCGGCCTCGGTAAAGGATCCATCTGCAGCAAAAGAAATCGACGTATC